>NZ_JAETXJ010000009.1 GCF_022508225.1 Desulfovibrio sp. UIB00
TGCTCATCCGGGCCAGCAGGGCCAGCCTGGACAATACGGGCATGGCTTGGACGCTTCACGAGTTTGCGGGTACGCACCGAAAGGTTTTCTTCCTGGTAAATCCTTTCTGTCCGCTTGTGGTTCTGCACCAGCTCTTCCCGGCGCAATAATTCATGCAAGCGCGGAGAACCGAAACGCCGCCGGTCAGTTGCCAGTTCCAGCATCCGAGTCCGCAAAAGAAGATCACGGTCCTCAGATGGTGGTCGTCTGGCTGAACAGCGATTAAATTGAATCACTCGGCAAGCCTGCCGCTCTGAGTAGCCATGCGCAGTCTGAATGTGATGCACTGCTTCCCTGTTGGCTGCGGGCCTCAAAAGTTTTTTGAGATCACGTCCTTCAGGACGACGATATCAAGCGCTTGTTCACCTACAAGTCTTTTCAGACGGGCGTTCTCTTCCTCCAACTGGCGCAACCGCTTGGCATTAGAGATGTTCATCCCGCCAAACTTGCTGCGCCATTTGTAAAAGGTCGCATCCGAGATGCCATGCTGACGGCACAGATCAACGACACGAACTCCAGCCTCGGCTTGCCGCAAGATCCCAATAATTTGCTCTTCAGTGAATCTGCTACGTTTCATTTTTGTGCTCCTATGTCAGGAACACTAACTTTTCAATGGCATACTTTTCGGGGGGAGGGGCAAAATCCCCTCCTGCCTGCAGAGCTGACGTCACGCGAATATCAGGCCTCCTTTAAGGGATAAGCCTGAGCTACAACGACCCTGGGCATAAGCATGACCCTAAATTTAATAAGAGTGTTATATCCTGAAATGCTTATCAGTGTGATTGAAGTACAAGGTCAGCATTCTTTCAGCAGTTGTTTTAGATCTTGAAAAATAACTTAAAAGACCACCAATGAGAAAAATTATTGGCAAAGGTATTGCTCTGGTCTTAATCGCTTCCACACCATCAAATGAGGCAGCAGCACTTGCGAAGTTATGCGTTAAGCGGACTCTATGCACATAGTTGTTATTATTAAATAACCCGGAACATTTTCGGGGTTCAGAACTCACAAGATATTCCCTGCAAATTAGCGGCCTGTAAGGATATATGCTGCATGAGTTGTCTACTAGAAAAGGACAAGCGAGTTGTAGTTCCCAATACTTTTTCTGTATATTTATAATAGAGTCTTTGTCTTCAAAATTATCTATATGAAAATATATAAGATCTTTCAAAAAATTATGCTGCTCAATTTTTGACAGTATTTCATCGAATGAGTGTCTGATCCTATTTCTTTCTTCAGAATTCAACATATCTACTAGATAAACAAGCAATATTGCTTCATGTATTGAAATCGTTATCAGCTGTCTGCAGCAGGTGCTACACCCTTTTGAGCATTTTGTAACAATTCCATTATTTCCATTTTTTCTAATTGTTGCTGAAATTATGTCTGAGTGAATAGTGTATATCTCAGGCAATATATCTACAAATGACACTTCCCCATCTGGAGGTGTAACAATGCTATTTATAGAAATATCATCATCAAATTTTAATGACACTTCAATAGACGAGTTGTTTTTTACTATATTACTTTCCATACAAATCCTCTGCGTGAAAAGACACATGTCTAAGATATCTTGTAGTTAAATTAGAAAAACTGCAGTTCTGCTATGACTTTTAAAAACTCTCGGGCTCTCCCGCCGCTCCAGGGTGGGTTTTACGCACGGAGTGTCCGGGCAGATGGGCAGATCCCCAATAGTCAATCAACAATTAATGGAGTGGTACATTCCGTCACTTGCCTGAAAGCAAAGAAAAGTAATGGGCTACTTTAAGATTTTATCGCATAAACCGTCAGTGCCATCTTCTCGAATATCAATCAAAAATTGCCATCTTCTTCATAGATATCCTCGCAGTGAATCTGGCATATTTTTTCAAGCCGCATCCCCGTATAGAGGCGATCAAAGGAACCCAATAATAGGCTGGATTCTTGAAAGTACCAGGTTTATAGTCAGCGCAAAGGAATATCCGTTTTATATCATCATCAGAGAGGGGGAGTCTCTTTTCTATGTCCTGCTGTGCATCGTTAAGTCCAAGTCATTGCGCAGGATTACGCTCAATCAAATTCTCAAGTACAGCCCAAGTAAACATTCCTAAAACAGCTTCAACAATTACATTGATGCGATGTTATCTTTGATATGTGCAAAATTAACATTTTCAATGTTGATTTTGTCATTTTCAGTCTGGATGATATCAGGGGAGTATGCGAAACAGCCTCATCATCAATCTGATACTTTAAATATCCGTTCAATCTTTTGCAAATATCAGAAAGGCTCAATTCTCGTTTGTCTGGAGCATCAAGGATTTTATTCAGTTCATCCTGAAGGAATTTACGAAGCTCCTTAACTCGCTTCATGTTTTCAGCAAAATCAGTATGTCCGCTCATCGTCCAATGCTCCAAGGATTCTTTGGTCAAGGCGTGTAACTGCGCAGCTATGCGTGATGCCTGAAATTGATAGGCCGTACAGGCTGATCCGGATTTCCTTCGCGGGACAGCCTAAGCGTGTGCTGCTTGGGAAGCTATAGCGATAGTAAAAGATCCTTCCTTTTAGGTAAAGGAAGGCAGGAAGCTTGGCAGGGGAGAGGTGATTATTGGGGTCATACTTACACATAGTTGGAACTCCTGTGACCCAATGAGTGTCCCAAAAGGGCATCTGCAAAGGGGAATGGGGTCACCAACTACGGAAAGCTTCTCAAGCGATAGAAAAAGAAAAAGGAATTGAGCTTGTTAGCTCAATTCCTAAATTCATGGTGCCGAGGGCGGGACTCGAACCCGCACGAGAATCCTCACTACCCCCTCAAGATAGCGTGTCTACCAGTTCCACCACCTCGGCGCGAGAAGATGTACTACGGCAAACTGAAACCCTTGGCAAGCTTTTTTTTCAAAAATTTATCAAGACTTGCGCTTGAAGGTTGATACAGGTAGATTTTTTCGTTCATGAGAGGTGAGTATGGACGAGATTGTTCAAAAGTTTTTGCGCGGCACAGGGCCTGTGCTGTGCGTGGATATAGGCAGCGGCACGCAGGATGCCCTTTTGGCCCGCCCCGGCCTTGAATGCGAGAACTGGCCGCGCTTTGTTTTGCCCGCGCCCGCGCGGCTCGTTGCCCAGCGCATCCGCGAGTTGACCCTGCTCAAACGCAATATATGGCTTTACGGCGCCAATATGGGCGGCGGCTTTACCCAAGCCATCAAGGAACACCTTGCAGCGGGGCTTTCCGTCAGTGCAACTGCCTCGGCCACGCGCGGCATTCATGATAATGAAGAAGTAGTGCGCAAAATCGGCGTTGAGGTGCGCGCCAACTGCCCCGAGGGCAGTGTGCCGGTTTTTCTCACCGATTATTCGCCGGAATTCTGGGGCGGGCTGCTGCGCCATGCAGGGCTGCCCCTGCCGCATCTGGTGCTGACGGCTGCGCAGGATCACGGTTTTCATACCCACGGCAACCGTCAGGCGCGCATGCGCGCATGGACGGAACTGCTGGGCGCATCTTCCGATCCCAGGCGCTGGATATACGAAACGCCGCCGCCATCGTTGACGCGTCTTGTGCCCCTGCACGATAAAACAGGCGGCCCGGTTGCCGACACCGGGGCCAGTGCGCTGCTTGGCGCATTGTGCGACAAGGAAGTGATGGACCGCAGTTATCGGCAGGGCATCACGGTCATCAACGTGGGCAACGGGCATACCGTGGCTGCTCTGGTATATAAGGGACAGGTGCGCGGAATTTACGAGCATCACACTGGCATGCGAACTCTGGAGCAGTTGCTGGGCGATCTTGAACAGTTCCGCAAGCACTGGCTGCCCACAGAAGAGGTGCAGGCCTCAGGCGGGCACGGCACGGCTTTTGGCCCGTATTGTGAAGAAGCCGGCGGTTACGAGCCAACCTACATCACCGGGCCAAAGCGCGCATTGCTGCAAGGGCAGGGGCGTTTTCTTGCCCCGCACGGCGATATGATGATCGCCGGATGTTTCGGCCTTATTTGGGGATGGGCGCACACCCGGGCCGGAGAGTAGCTTTTTTGTTCCCGTCACGGCGGGTGAACACGCATTACAAGCTGACGCGCCTCGGGGGCGTTGCGGCATGAAGCTGAGGAGGCGGCATGGAATTCTTTGATGAGGCGGAGTGTTGGAGCAGGGATCAGATTGAACAGACCCAGCTTTCGCGGCTGAGAAGCACGGTGGCCCAGACGCGCAAGTGCGACTTTTATCGTCAGCGCCTGGACGAAGCGGGTGTTGGGCCAGATTCCATCCGCAGTCTGGATGATCTGCGGCGCATCCCCTTTACCACTAAGCAGGATCTGCGTTCCCAGTACCCCACGGGGCTTTTGTGCGTGCCGCAGTCCGAGATAGTGCGCATGCACTGCTCCAGCGGCACCACCGGTTCGCCCGTGGCCATTTGCCACACGCAGAACGACATCAACTCCTGGGCCGACCTCATGGCGCGCAGCATCCACATGGTTGGCGTGCGCCGGGACGACGTTTTTCAGAACATGTCCGGCTACGGGCTGTTCACGGGCGGCCTTGGTATCCATTTTGGCGCGGAGCGCCTGGGCTGCATGACCATCCCCGCCGGGGCTGGCAACTCGCGCCGCCAGATCAAACTTGCCAAGGATTTCCGTACCACGGTTGCTCACATTCTGCCTTCATACGCTCTTATTCTGGGCGAGCACCTGCGCAACATGGGCGAAGATCCGCGCCAGTTCCCCCTGCGCATCGCCCTTGTGGGCGCGGAGCCGTATACCGAAGAATTCCGCCGCCGCATAGAAGACCTTTTTGACATGAAGGCCTACAACTCCTATGGCCTGTCTGAAATGAACGGCCCCGGCGTGGGCTTTGAATGTCTGCATCAGGCGGGCATGCACCTGTGGGAAGACGCCTATATTCCAGAAATCGTCGATCCCGAAACTGGCGAGCCCATGCCCGAGGGCGAAGTGGGCGAACTTGTCATGACCTGCCTCTGCCGCCAGGGCATGCCCATCCTGCGTTACCGCACCCGCGACCTTACGCGCTTTTTGCCGGGCGAATGCGCCTGTGGCCGCAAGCACCGCCGCATAGACCGCATTCTTGGTCGTGCGGACGACATGTTCATCATCAAGGGCGTCAATATCTACCCCATGCAGATTGAGCAGGTCATCATGACCTTTGCGGAAGTGGGCCAGAGCTACCTGATCTTGCTTGAGAACGACGGTCTTGGCGATGTGATGCGCGTACAGATCGAAATCCGCGACGAGCATTTTGTGGAAGACATGCGCGTGCTGCAAAACCTGCAAAAGGCCATTGCCGCGCGCCTGCGTGATGAAATCCTCATCACGCCCAGGGTTGAGCTTGTGGAAAGCAACAGCCTGCCCCGTACCGAGGGCAAGGCCGTACGCTTGCAGGACATGCGCAACAAGAACTAACAGCGACCGGAGGGCCGCATGGATTTTCTGCCTTTTCCCCTGGCTTCATTGCTGGCCGGGGCATTCATAACGCTGCTGTGCTTTGTGCTGCTGCTCAACATTTTTGGGCTGCCCGCCAACTGGGTGCTGCTGGGGCTTGTGGCGTTGTGGAAGGTGGTGCATCCCGGCGCGACCTCCATGGATGTCTGGTTCTGGATCATGATGGTGGGCTTAGCTCTTGTGGGCGAAGCCCTGGAAATGGGCATGCAGATACTCAAGGCCAAACGCTATGGCTCCAGTTCTTCCGGCACATTCGCGGGGATGATTGGGGCCATAGCGGGGGCCATTCTGCTTGCGCCGCTCTTTTTTGGGCTTGGGGCGCTTATCGGCGCGCTGGCTGGGGCGTGGACAGGCTGTTTTGTTGTGGAGCACCTCAAGGGGCGCCCTCTGCGCGAGGCTCTGGACGCGGCTTTTGGCGCCATGATGGGCCGATTCCTCGGCACCGTGTGCAAGTGCGGCGCAGGCGGGGCCATGCTGGCTCTGGCTGCCGGGCGTATCTGGCCCAAGCTGCCGCCCCAGATGCCCCCGGCTTTTTCTCCCGAAGCTCCCACGCAGGTCTTGCTGACGCTGCTGCGGGGCCTGTGCTGAGGTTATGATGCTGCTGCAAGGTCTTGAAGTTGTATTGGTCAAAACGCGCTTTCCTGAAAATATTGGCATGGCTGCCCGCGCCTGCGTCAACATGGGTTGCCCCACATTGCGCCTTGTTGACCCGGAGCGGTGGGACAGGGAAAAGGCGCGTCCTCTGGCTACGCCCAAGGGGCAGGATATCCTGGATGCCGTGGAAGTGCATGAAGACGTGGCACAGGCTGTGGCCCAAAGCGCACTGGTGTTTGGCACCACCGCGCGCGTGGGCGGCTGGCGTCAGGCTTTGCTTTCGCCGGAGCAGGCCGCGCGCGAGGCCGCAGCCGTGCTCGCCAAGGGCGAGAAGGTTTCCTTTGTTTTTGGCCCGGAAGACCGTGGCCTTAACAACGATGAGATCATGCATTGCCACCGCTTGGTAACTATCCCCACGGATCCGGCTGCCAGTTCGCTCAACCTTGCCCAGGCCGTGCTGCTGCTCAGTTACACCTGCGCCAATGCCGTGCGTGCCCTGCAACACGGCGAAAGGCAGATAGAAATACCGCGCGGCGGCAAGGTGGCAACTGCGGCAGAGCAGGAGCGCTTGGTGGAATCGCTTAAGGATGTGTTACTGCGTCTTGATTATCTGCACGGTGACAACCGTGATTATTTTTTGATGCCCTGGCGCAGGCTTATTAGTCGGGCAGGACTATTACGGCACGAATATGATGCCCTCATGGGACTGTGCCGTCAGGTGCGTAACAAACTGCCAGATTAATTTCTTTTATGCAGGCTTTTAATAAGCCCGTTCTTGCTCTCCATGCATGGTTCAATGCTGTGAGGACGCAGGAACGGGCTTTTTCTATTGGGTGCAATGCTGACTTGCAACTTTTTTTCTTTTTTCTTCGACACAGGGCAGCGCCCGCTAATGGCTCAAAAAGTCTGACTAGTTGAAAAAAAATTCACAATCACTAGGGAGAGGACTTAGCTATAACACTCCAGATTTAAACGTGATTTTTTTTCAACGCAACAAGCAAACAAGTTGAACCCATTGACCATACTCAAGTATCTGATACTATAAACGTATATTTTGTGTTATCTGTTTTGTGTAGAGGAAATCGTTTTTTCGTAATTAACTTGACCTTTGGCCTATTAATTTTTTTAACCATGCCGTTAAGGAGAGTGAAGATCACTTAGTCTTAAATGAAGCTGGCCGTAAGCCCAGTGCAGAGTTTTTGCACTCCGAGGTGAGCGCTGGCGGCTGGTCATGCACCGGCCACATGGCGTTATGATACGGTAAAATTTGTGGTGGACGTTTCTGGCAAGGAGAATGGCATGCGTTGGACTATTGCGCACACATATGTCGGATCGCTATTCGGCGCGCTGATTACATGCTGTGGCGTTGTGCTTTTTGTCTCAATCTACTTCATGAAAGTTCCGATCGAAGACGAACTGAACAAGGGCATCGTAAGGATGCAGCAGGTCATCAGTTCTGCCAATGAAACCACAGCTCAAAAGTTTTTACAAAGTGCCGATCTTATTGCAGAAGATGATGATTTTGCCCGGGCTGTCGCTGAAAAAAATACTGATGCGGCGGTCAAGCTTGGTTCAGTCCTGATGAAAAAGGCCGGGTCGGACTTTATGACCATCACCGATGAAAAGGGGATAGTCATAGGCCGTGGGCACTCCAAAAAGCACGGCGACAGCGTTACCAATCAGGAAACCGTGGTTATTGCCCTCACGGGCAAGCCCGCCGTGGCCGTGGTGGCTGGCACAGAGGTGCCGTTCACCATCCGGGCCAGCTTTCCTGTAATGCACGATGGCAAGCTTGTGGGCAGCGTGTCCATTGGTACCTCGCTTGTTACGCCTGCCTATCTTGACTGGCTCAAAAAGCTTTCTGGCGTCAACGTCACCATTTTCAAGGGTGATACTCGCGTCATGACAACCATCATGCTGCAAGATGGAAAACGCGCCATTGGCACCAAACTGCAATCGCCTGAAATTCTCAAGGCCGTGCTTGAGCGTGGCGAAACGGTGTTCTCCCATAATAATATTCTTGGTATCGACTATAATTCTGCCTACTGGCCGGTCAAAGATGCCAATGAAAAAATTGTGGGTATGTGGTTTGTGGGCATGCCCATTGATGAATTGCAGCGCCTGGAGCGCGTGGCCATAAGCAATTCCATATGGATTGGCGTGGGCCTGCTGGTCTTTCAGCTGATTCTTTCGTTTGTTCTCGGCCTCAAGATCAGTGCCCCCATTCGCAAAATAACCGCCTATGCGCAGGCTGTGGCCGATGGCAACAACGAAGCGCAGCTTGACGTATACAGCCGTGATGACATGGGCCAACTGGCTGATTCTTTGCGCACGATGGAAGATAATCTGCGTAAGCTGGTGCACGATGCCAGAGAAAAGGCCGAAGAAGCCCACAAGATGGGCGAAGAAGCCAAGGTCGCTATGGAAGAGGCCCGCGTGGCCCAGGCGCAGGCGGAACAGGCCAAGCGAGAGGGCATGATCAGCGCTGCTGCCCAGATAGAAGAGGTAGTGGGGCAGCTGAACGCCTCCATCAATGATATCTCCGAGCAGGTGGAAAGCACCAGTGGTGCTCTTGACCATGCTGCAAGCCGATTGGCGGAAACCGCAACCGCCATGGAAGAAATGAATTCCACGGTGCTTGAAGTCGCCAAAAATGCCGGCGGGGCGTCTGATATCTCCAACGCCGCCAAGCGCAAGGCCGAAGTTGGTTCCGATATCGTGTCCAGAGCCGTGGTGGGTATTCAGGAAGTGCAGCGGCAGTCGCAGGCCCTCAGGGACGGCATGACCCAGCTGGACGACCACGCCAAGGCCATCAGCCAGATCATGGGCGTCATTTCAGATATCGCGGATCAAACCAATCTGCTGGCCCTGAATGCGGCCATTGAAGCCGCCCGTGCGGGCGAGGCTGGGCGTGGATTTGCCGTGGTGGCTGACGAAGTGCGCAAACTGGCGGAAAAGACCATGTCCTCCACCACCGATGTGGGCAACGCCATTGCTGCCATTCAGCAAAGCGCCGGGCAGAGTATTCAGCAAGTGGAAAAGGCCGTTGGCAACATTTCTGAAGCCACGGAGTATTCCAACAAGTCTGGAGAAGCCCTGAAAGAAATCGTTGGCATGGTGGATCAGACAGCCGATGAAGTGCGGGCCATTGCCGCCGCAAGCGAGCAGCAGTCTGCCACCAGCGAAGAGATCAACAGGTCTGTTGCTGATGTTAACCACATTGCGGCCAGCACATCGCAATCCATGCAGGTCGCCATGAAGGAACTGGAATCCCTGCGAGCCCTGGCCCGCAGCCTTATGGATCTTATAGATCATATGAAGAAGGGCTAAGGCCCAGCGGCTTGCTCCCATGACGAATAAAGGCTCTGTTCCTCCGGGAACAGAGCCTTTGCTTTTTGAGGTAGGCGCTCTCCGCCCAGTTCGGGCTGTCTGGGAAAAAGGATTGCAGCGCATACCGCCTCCTCCCGCTTTTGCTCAGCGGTTCCCGTTAATCTGCTCCTGTCGTGGTCTATTTACGCAGAATTGTTTTCAATGTTTCAGCCTCAGCCCCGTTGCAATTTTTAAGAAACTGTTCAAGGCGGGCTTGCACGGCAGGGTGCCTTGGAGCGAGGTCGTACAGTGAGGCTGCCGCCGCTGCGCTGCCGGAAAATGTGTCGTCATTGCGCAGCCCTTCTGAATTCAGCTTGGCGTAGTGCAGGGCCGCGCGGATAATGGCATCCAGAAATTCATTGCTGCCAGAGGCCATAAAGGCCGCCCAATACATCTGCAATACGGATTTCTCCGAATAGATGTCCCAGTTGGTCAGCGGGGCGGGGCTGTTCCGAATCTGCTGGAGCAGCAACTTCTCCTCCGGTTGCAGCAGGGTGGCAAGCAGCGCTTCTTCATCAGGCAATTGCGCAAGATGGGCCATCCAGGCCAGAGTGCGCCGTCCATCGCGGCTCAGACCGGGCTGGGGCGGCAACAGGCGTTGCCGGGCAGACGGATCATCGCGCAGCACCTGCGCAAGAAAGGTTGCCAGCATGATCTGCTTGAGGCTGTCTTTCAGCACGCCTTGCCCGTCAAACGTGCGCAGAATGCCTGGCAGCGTCTCGGTGCGGCGGTGCTGGTAATAATATTCCAGGTCGTTGGCATAAAAGGATAATCCCTTGGAAATGGCAAGCGCATTGCAGGGGCGGGGCCATGCAGCGGGCAACAGGCAGGCGAGGGTTAGCGCAATAAGCAGAAAAACCGGGAAACGGGCAGGGGGAGTAGCAATTTTCATAGGTGGGGGTGGGTTAATCAAAGTCGGCAAGCAGGGCATCCAGCCCCAACACATTGGGGGAACTTTCGCGCAGGCGGTTCAACAGGCGCACTCGAGCTTCCAGCAGGTGGGGGGAGGACACACCGTTGCGGATTGAACTGTGCGCCTCCAGAAAAGCCGCCAGATTGTCGCAGACTTTAACAAGCTGGCCGTCCTTGGGGTCCAGTTCGTCCCGGTTGCATGCGGCAAGAGCCTGAAAGCCCTCAACAGCGCGAACTGCGCCATTTTCGCGCACGCATTCCTGGAATTCGGAACCGACAGCCGCGCCAAGGTAGTATTCGATGCGCTCCACCAGAGAGGTGAAGCCCTCAGCGCGCAAGGGGCCATACACGCGGCGCTCCAGCTCTTTATCCTCGTATTCTTTAATGATTTTTGGCAGGTCTGAAATGGATTGCTTGACCGGCGAGATAATGTCGCGGGTGAGCACTTCCGGCAGGTCGTGGAACAGTCCGCAAAAAAAGTTGTTGTTAGCGCGCGCCGGGCAGGCATCGACAGCCAGACTGAAACAGTAGGCGTAGCTGGCCACAATAAACATATGCCCGAGAACAGACGTAGCCGGAATGCGCGGAGCCTGCGTCCACCGCACCTGAAAGCGCAACTGCCCGCACAGGTTGGCGAGGCGCGAGAGGGCCGTGCCCTGGCTGCGCATGGAGGCAAGGCCACGCAAATCCGTGAACGTATCCAGCCGATCGGGAAACGACTGGCCTATGTCGCCCATTTCATCATCAAACGGCGCGTTAAGCGGCTCTATGAGCCTGAATTCCCATTGCGAGGCAAACAGGTGGGCAGCAGTAAGAATACGGCGCGCAAGCGTGTCATCATCCGGGCTGGTATGCCACTGGCGCATGCGTTCCCAAAAGGGGCCAAGAGGCGCAAGCGAAGGCTCAAGCCTGTCGAGTACATGCTCGGTCAACTGGCGGAACTGCTCGGGATTTTCCTTGATTCTGTAGTAGATGGGAGGCTTGATGTCTGTGATGATGAGCCGGTAGAAATAATCAAACAGCCCGCCCTCAATGATTTCTGTTGCAAGCGCCGTGCGTTCCGGGTCCGTCATGTGTCGGGAGTTTTCGTGCCAGAGCACGCAGGCCAGGAGCATTTTGTGGGCCTGCTTGTCAATTTCTAGCAGTTCCACGGGCCGCAGCTTGTCATTCCAGCGTAACAGGTACGCGCCTGAAAAAATAAGCTGTAGAAGATTCTTGCGAATTACAGGCATGAAAAGCCTCCCCCAAAAATGGCTGCGCAAAAAACAGTTTGCACTATAGGGCGGAGTGGGGTAAAGCTCAAGAGCTTCAACGCTGTTGCCGGGAAAAAGCCGCATATGCCAAGGGCATGTGGGGTTGCGCCCCGATTGAGATGAGCGGTTGCGCCTGCAACCTGCGAGGTCTGGTGCTGCGGTGTACCGCCAGAGTAGTCAGTTTTTCGTTCCCAATGGGGACGAATACTTGACAGCTGTTGGCGTTTATAGTATTGAGGCTGCCTTTACTGCGATATTGTCGTCATCCCCGTTCGACGGCACATCGCGCAATGGATCTTTTTGCTGCCGTTATGGCCGCTGATATTTGCAGATGTGAGGAGTCACTCCGATGAAGACGTTCAGCCCCACCCCCAAAGACATCAACCGTGAATGGTTCGTGGTTGACGCTCAGGATCAGGTGCTCGGTCGTCTGGCCAGCCAGATAGCCCACCGCCTGCGCGGCAAACATAAGCCCGAATTCGCTCCCCATATGGATAACGGTGACTTTATCGTGGTTGTTAACTGCGAAAAGATTAAAGTTACCGGTAAAAAGATGACTGACAAAAAGTACTACCGGCACTCTGGCTGGGTGGGCGGCCTCAAGACCACCCAACTCGGCGACATGCTGGCCGACAAGCCCGCCCGCGTGCTGACCGCTGCGGTGCGCGGCATGCTGCCCAAGAATCGTCTGGGCCGCGCCATGCTGAAGAAACTGAAGATCTACGCCGGGACCGAACATCCGCATACGGCCCAGAATCCCCAGCCGCTGACGCTGCCGCATTAAGGAGTAAAGAGCCATGAGCGAGAAATTTGAATACGGCACTGGCCGCCGCAAGACCGCTACGGCCCGTACCCGCATCTACGCCGGTTCCGGCGGCATCACGGTGAACGGCCGCAACTTTGAGGATTATTTTCCTCGCAAGACCCTGCAGATGATCATCCGTCAGCCCCTGGTTCTTGCCAAGCTGTCCGACAAGTTTGACATCCGCGTGAACGTTGCCGGTGGCGGCGTTACCGGTCAGGCCGAAGCCGTGCGCCACGGTATTTCCCGTGCGCTGCTTCTGGTTGACCCGGCCCTGCGCCCCATGCTCAAGAAAGCTGGCTTCCTTACCCGCGATGCCCGCAAGAAAGAACGTAAAAAGTACGGCCTGCGCGCTGCCCGCGCCCGGTACCAGTACTCCAAGCGTTAATATGCCTTTATGGAAGCCCTCTCTATGGGAGGGCTTCCTTTTTGCCTTTGAGCGGGTCGCATGTCGGCCCGCTTTTTTTTGGGCGGAGTTCCCGAGCAGTTTTGTAGGAATGCCTGGGCGCTCTTGCTCCAACCCCGGCTGCTCTGCGGAGTGCCGCATCTGTGGTGGTGTTATGGAAAACGACAATACTTCAAATTTTTCTTCCGCATCTGATGTGTTGCCGATGCTGGACTATGCCTACACCCATGAGCAGACGCAGGCCACAACCGGCTATTTTTCCTGTGTTCCGCCTGAAGATCTGGATTTTGACCGTGCGCTGGAACGGCTTGAAGTTGCGCCGATGGACGACTTTCTGCACCTGCATCTGCTAAAGTTGCTCGCAGGCAAGGCGCACGATGAGCTGAACCTTCTGGCTGCCAGTTGTTATGACGCGGTCAGCAACGAGTTTACCCGTCCTGTGCTGGCGGCCCTGCTGGCTGAGTGCGCATTGCTCGGCGCGGAATCGCCCGGCAAGGGCCAAGCCTTTTGCTCGTCCTTTCCGCCTGATGCCGCAGAGCGTCTGGCTTCTTACAGCCCCGCTGTGTATCTGCGGGCTGCAACACTGCCTGACCATGCCATTGCCGCTGCCTGGAGCGCCCTGTTCCGCGCCAATATCTGCGAGCATCATTCCCTGCCGCGCCCGGACGAGGCAGGCATAGCCCCCCTGTTCAGCGCGGAAGTGCTTGATGCCACAGCTCGGCGCATGGCTGCGCATGCAGACGCTCTGGCCCGGCAGCACGAAAAATTCAAGGCCGAAGCATGGGAACCCTGGCAGCGGCCTCCGGCGCAGGAAACATACCTGCGCGCCGTGGACGCGCTTATGGAAAACGGTGTTGTGGATGGCCCGGAAATGCGCCATGAGGCTTCGCTTTCGCCCATTGCACTGCTGCGCGGCTGGCAGGTGGATATTGCCGTAACCAGTGGTTCCGTGCGCCATACCTTACAGGGCAAGGCAACAGCCTACGGGCGCGGCCTGTCCCTGGCAGCGGCCCGCGCATCCTACGCCATGGAAATTGTGGAACGCGTCAGCACCTATGTGAGTGTTGGGCCGGGGGACGGCACTGCCGCCCATGCCGGAACAATCCTTGGCCGCAAAACAGAACTGCCTCTGACGCTTACGCGTTTTTCCGAGCTGGCGGAGCAGGGCAGAGCGGCGCTCGACCCCAATCTGCTGCCTCTGGAAGCTCCATACGCTGATGCCCCCCTGCACTGGCTCCCGGCCTCGGACGCATCTGGCGCGACCGTTCTTGTGCCTGCGCAGGCGGTTTTTCTGTTTTGCAATCTGGACGAGCAGTCTTTGTTTATTGCTGGCGGCTCCACCGGTCTTGCATCTGGCAATATTATGGATGAAGCTGTGGTTGCCGCCCTAACGGAAATTGCCGAGCGCGACGCCGAGGCCACAACTCCTTACAGCCGCACGCGCTGTTTTATGCTGCGCAGCCGTGATCAGCTCATTCAGTCGCTGCTTGACGATTACGCAGCCTGCGGCATTCGAGTACAGTTTCAGGATCTGACCACGGAGCTTGGCCTGCCTGTGTACCAGTGTTTTGTCACCGGGCGTGACGGTACCGTCGCGCGGGCCACAGGAGCCAATCTTTGCGGCGCGAGGGCCGCCCTGGCGGCGCTCACCGAAACCCCGTGGCCCTATTCAACGGCGCAAAACAAGCCCCCATGCCCCTCAGCTTCGGGACTAGCGGGATTGCCCGTTCGTGTGTTAGAGGATTTGCCGGATTACAGCCTGCCCTCCCCCCGCGCCAACCGCCGCCTGTTAGAGTCGGTGCTGTCAGCGCACGGCAGAAGTCCTCTCTATGTGGATCTGACCCGCAAGGATTTTGATATCCCGGTGGTCAGGGCCATTGTTCCCGGTCTTGCCCTCACGGCAGAGTGGGACAGGTTCTCAAGGCCGGACGCGCGCCTTTTTGCGCGTTATGCCGCGTGTTGTCTATGAGTTGCCGTAAGTACGGCTAATTACAATTGCAGCCCGGCGGCAACTCGGGTATAGTAGGGAGCGACCGGCCCATAAGTGAACAGGCCGCTCTGAACGCACAACCTTTGGAGGGTTAGGATGAAACTGGGTAAATTTCTTGCCGCGCTGGCTGGTCTGGCGCTGACCTTCGGCGTTGCTGGCCAGGCGCTTGCCGCTGATGCCGGTCCCATCAAAATCGGCGTGTACCTTCCCCTGACCGGGCAGAATGCCTTTGGCGGCCAGCTCGAACTTGAGGGCGTGCGTCTCGCCCATAAGGAAATGCCCAAGGTTCTTGACCGCCCCGTTGAACTGGTGGTGGTTGACAACAAGTCTGACAAGGTCGAAGCGGCAAACGCCGTGAAGCGCCTTGTGGAACGCGACAAAGTCGTGGCCCTTATCGGCACCTATGGTTCCTCGCTGGCCATGGCCGGCGCAGAAGTGGCTGAAAAGGCCGCTGTTCCCGGCGTGGGCACCTCCTGCACCAACCCCCTTGTGACCCAGGGCAAGAAGTACTACTTCCGCGCCTGCTTCATTGATCCTTATCAGGGCGCTGCCGCCGCTACCTATGCCTATGAAACCCTCGGCTTCCGCAAGGCCGCCGTGCTCATGGACATGACCAGCGACTACGCCGTGGGCCTCTCCAGCTTCTTTACCCGCGATTTCAAGAAGCTCGGCGGCGAAATCGTGGCTACCCTCAAGTACAGCTCCGGCGATCAGGACTTCACCGCCCAGCTGACCGAACTTATTGCCAAAAAGCCTGACATCGTCTTCATGCCCGCCTACTTTGCCGAAGGCGCCATCATCATGAAGCAGGCCCGCGAACTGGGCGCCAAGTTCCGCCTCATGGGCGCTGACGCCATGGACAACCCCGACACCCTCAAGCTGGGCGGCAAGGCTGCGGAAGGCTTCCTGCACACCACCTTCCCCTACGACCCCGCCATGCCCAACATGAGCGCCGAAGCCAAGCGCTTCACCGAAGCCTGGAAGACCGCCTATCCTGACAAGGAAACCAACGTTAACGGCGCTCTTGGCTACAACACCTATTTCCTGATTCTTGACGCCATCAAGCGCGCCAACTCTTCTGATCCCAAGGCCATTGCCAAGGCTCTGGCTGAGACCAAGGATCTGCCCACCGCACTGGGCCTGTTGAGCATCAACAAGACCCATGACGCAGAAATGCCCGTGGGCATCATCGAATACAAAGATGGCAAGCGCGTTTACGTGGGCGAAGTTACACCCAAATAAGTAAACAACAGATCAACCCCGCAGCGATATTCGCTGCGGGGTGCTTTTTTCATTTTTTTGCCGCTGTTCGAGCGGAAGGGCCAAGTGTGGCCTTTTGTCCGTTGCGAGGCGCTGAGGTGGCCCATGAGCCTTGATATGTTTTTGCAGCACTGCTTTAACGCCCTGACCCTTGGGTCGCTGTATGCGCTGATTGCCATCGGCTACACCATGGTTTACGGCATCCTGCGCCTGATCAACTTTGCCCACGGCGATATCCTGATGATCGGCGCGTACTTTGTATTTTTTGGCACGTTCGCCTTTGGCTGGCCCTGGGGCGTAGCCGCTGTTGTCGCCGTTCTTGGCGCCAGCGTGCTCGGCATCCTTGTAGAAAGGATAGCCTACAGACCCTTGCGCGATGCCCCGCGTATTTCGGCGCTTATCAGCGCCATTGCCGTGTCATTCTTTATTGAAAGCCTCGCCGTGGTGGTCTTTACCGGCCAGCCCCGCCCTGTGTTGCAGCCCGAATGGCTGGTTTCTGAATGGCAGATTGGCGGGTTACGCATTCTGCCGCTCACCGCCTTTGTGCCGATCATGACCATTGTGCTTGTGGCCGTGCTTTTGTATGTGGTGTACCGCACCAAGCCCGGCCTCGCCATGCGCGCCATTTCAAAAGATATTGAAACCACGCGCCTTTTGGGCGTGCGGGTGGACAACATCATCGCCCTCACGTTTGGCATTGGCTCTGCGCTGGCGGCGGCCTCGGGCATAATGTGGGCCTTGCGCTATCCGCAGGTGCACCCCTACATGGGCATCATGCCTGGCCTCAAGGCCTTTATTGCTGCGGTATTCGGCGGCATCGGCTCCATTCAGGGCGCTGTTATCGGTGGCGTTGCCCTTGGCTTTGTTGAAATCATGACCGTGGCCTTCATGCCTGAGCTTTCGGGGTACCGCGACGCCTTCGCCTTTGTGCTGCTGGTGCTCGTGCTGCTGTTCAAGCCCACAGGGCTGCTGGGTGAGCGAATGGAGGAGAAAATCTAATGCGCCTGAACAGAAGCACCATTCTGAGCATCATGGTCATGCTGCTGTTTGGCCTTGTGCTCTCCCAGGCAGAAAGCTTTCTCGGCGACTACCAGATTTATATCGCCAAACTCATTTTCATCAACGCCATTCTGGCGCTTTCGCTCAACCTCATTTACGGATTTACCGGGCTCTTTTCGCTGGGGCATGCAGGGTTTATCGCCATCGGGGCGTATGTTTCGGCCCTGTGCATCCTGAGCCCCGAGCAAAAAGAAATGATGTGGATTCTTGAACCCATCATCTGGCCTTTCTCCGACCTGTTCACGCCTTTCTGGGTTTCTGCGCTGGCCGGCGGGCTGGTGGCCACCATCTTTGCCTTTATCATCGCCGTGCCAGTGCTGCGGCTTGGCGATGACTACCTCGGCATTGCCACCCTTGGCTTTGCAGAAATCATCCGCGTCCTGATTGTCAACGCTACCTCCATTACCAACGGCTCGCTGGGCATCAAGGGCATTCCAGGTCATGCCAGTCTGCTTTCGTGCTATATCTGGATGCTCTTTACGCTCATAGTGCTTTCGCGGCTCATATTCAGCAATTACGGAAACGTGATGCGCTGTATACGCGATAACGAAATTGCCGCCAGGGTCATGGGCATCAACGTGTTCCGTTACAAGGTGCTTTCGTTCTGCGTGGGCGCGTTTTTTGCCGGTGTGGGCGGGGCGCTGCTTGGCTCCCATCTTTCCACCATCGACCCAAAGATGTTCAACTTTCTGCTGACCTTCAACGTGCTCATGTTCGTTGTGGCTGGCGGTCTTGGCTCGTTGACGGGCAGCCTGCTCGGCGCCACGGTCATCACCATCCTGCTTGAATGGCTGCGCGCCATTGAAGAACCCATGGATCTGGGCTTTATCGAAATCCCCGGCATCCCCGGCATGCGTATGGTGGTGTTTTCGCTGGTGCTGCTGGCCATTATTCTTTATCGGCGCGAGGGCATCATGGGTACCCGTGAGCTGACCTGGAAATCAATGGGCGCGTTCTTCAGGAGGGGCAAGGCATGAGCGGTTTTAATCTGCCCAAGGCCCCCAATTACGAGGGCGCACTGCTGCTGGCAAAGGACGTAACCATGCGTTTTGGCGGCGTGACCGCCGTGAGCGATCTTTCCATCGCTCTGCCCAAGGGCGCCATCGCGGGCATTATCGGCCCCAACGGCGCGGGCAAAACCACCGCGTTCAACGTCCTGAGCGGTTTTTATACGCCTCAGGAAGGTGATGTGGTTTTTGACGGCAAGAGCGTGAAGGGCCTTGGCCCCTCGGAAATCTGCCGCATGGGCATGGCCCGCACTTTCCAGAACATTCGTCTGTCGCAGCAGATGACCGTGCTTGAAAACATCATGGTCGGCTGTCATGTGCGCCGCCGCTGCCCCTGGTGGATGGCTCCTCTGGGCATCCCCGCTTTTTACAAGGAAGAAGCGGCCATTGTGGAAAAAAGCAAGCAGCTTGCCGACCGGGTGAACCTGAGCGGCAACCTCAACGATCAGGCGGGCAGCCTGCCGTACGGTGCGCAGCGCAGGCTTGAGATAGCCCGCGCTCTGGCCACCGAACCCAAACTGTTGCTGCTTGATGAGCCCGCAGCGGGCATGAATCCGCAGGAAAGCCTGGATCTCATGCATTTTATCGGCCATATCCGTGACGAATTCGACCTCACCATTCTGCTGATCGAGCATGACATGAAGGTCGTCATGGGCGTGTGCCAGTACATCTGGGTTATGGAATACGGTGCCTTGATCGCCGAGGGCGAGCCGGAATCCATCCGCAACAACCCCGTGGTCATCCGCGCCTATCTGGGTGAGGACGCCACGCTGGAGAAAGTCATTTAGCCGTGGCAAGGGCGGCGGAGCCTTGCTCCTGCTGCCCGTTGCGGCTTGCAAAGGCGCTGTTTGCCGCTTCTGTGCAGGAGCAAACGGCCATACGCAGCAGATAGACATGCCCGGAAAGCTCTTCCGGCGCAGACCGACATATGGACAGGGTGCATCATGCTTGAAATTCGTAATCTCCATGTGCGCTACGGCGGCATTCAGGCCGTTCAGGGCGTAAGCCTGAATATCCCGCGCGGCAGTATTGTGACGCTTATCGGGGCCAACGGCGCGGGCAAGAGCAGTATCATCCGCTCCATTGCCGGCCTGAACAAAACCATCAGCGGCGACATCCTGCTGACCCGGCACGAGGGCGACGCTCCGGCTTCGCTCATGGGCCTCAAGCCCGAAGACATGGTGCGCAAGGGCATTTCTCTTTCGCCGGAAGGGCGGCGTATCCTGCCCCATCTGACGGTGGAGGAAAACCTGCACCTTGGCGCGTATTCGCGCAGCGACAAGGCAGAAATAGCCCATGATATCGAGTGGGTTTACAGCTTGTTTCCCCGGCTCAAGGAACGTCTCTGGCAGAAAGGCGGTACGCTCTCCGGCGGCGAGCAGCAGATGCTGGCCGTGGGCCGCGCGCTCATGAGCCGTCCTGATCTGCTCATGCTGGACGAACCTTCACTGGGGCTTGCTCCGCTGCTGGTGCGCGAGATTTTCGACATCGTCAAGCGCATCAACGAGGAGGGTAAAACCGTCCTGCTGGTGGAGCAGAACGCCTTTGCGGCGCTTTCTGTGGCGCACTATGCCTATATTCTTGAAGTTGGCAGGGTGGTACTTGAAGGCCCGGGGCGCGAACTGCTCGAAAACCCCAAGGTCAAGGACGCCTACCTCGGCGGCTAGACCTGCTCCTGATTTCAGACCGCGTTGATCTGGTCAGCGCTCAAACCGGCAGTCGTACGATTGCCGGTTTTTTGTTGCTGAAAGCTTCGGAAATTCAGCAGGGCGCAACCTTATACCGTCGGGCCGCCGGGGGGGGTAAAAGACTACGCCTTGCCACCCCGTGCTGGGGGTATTAGTATTCAGGTTGGTTAAAAACAGTCCGGGGAGCAGGGCGGTTACTGCCTTTGCCTCTGCCTTCTTGCGACTGCAAATCCATAAGGAGCAAACATGCAACGCATACTTCTGTTATTGCCCCTCCTGCTGGCCTTGCTGGCTGGCGCGGCCTCTGCCGCACCGGGCGAACAGCGAACCCTGACCAAACTGCCCAACGGGCTTTCCGTGTATATCATCAAGGACAGCCGCTTCCCTCTGGTGGCAACGCGTCTTTACGTGCGCACCGGTTCGGCCAATGAGGACGCCAAGCAGGCGGGCATCAGCCATCTGCTGGAGCACATGGTCTTCAAAGGTACAGAGCACCGGCCCAAGGGCCAGGTGGCGCGTGATGTGGAAGCCCTTGGCGGCTACCTCAACGCGGCCACCAGCTTTGACAAGACATGGTACATGACGGACATGCCCGCTGCCCACTGGCGCATGGGCATGGACGTGGTGAAAGAAATGGCCTTTCAGGCCGCTCTGGACCCCAAGGAACTAGAGTCGGAAAAAGAAGTGGTGATTTCCGAGCTTGAGCGCGATCAGGATTCGCCCATGAGCAGGCTGTTTGAAAGCCTGCAGGTGTCCACACTCCAAAACACCCCCTACGGTCGGCCCATCATCGGCTTTAAGGAAACCGTGCGCGCCATCACCGCCGACGACCTGCGCGCCTATGTGCAGCGCTGGTATCAGCCGCAGAACATGATGCTGCTGGTGGCGGGCGATATTGACCCGCAGACGGTGCTGCAACACGCGCAGGAACTTTTTGGCGGCATGGCCAACACCAACGATTTCGTTACGCCGCCGCAAGTTGATTTGCTCGCTGCTCCCGGCGGTCAGCGCGTTGAAGTGGTGCGCGGCCCCTGGAACAAGGTCTATCTGGGTATGGCCTTTCCTGCGCCAGCCCTGCGCGATCTGCGCTCTGTGGATCTGGACGTGCTGAGCTACCTGCTTGGCGGCGACGGAACTTCGTTGCTGAGCCGCAAATATGAGTATGAAAAGCAGCTTGTGGACAGCATCAGCGTTGGCAATATGAGCCTTGAGCGCGCGGGCATGCTGTACATTACAGCCAATATGGCTCCGGAAAAGCTGGAGGCCTTTTGGCAGGGGCTGACCACAGACCTTGCCAATCTCAAGGCCGCAGACTTCAAACCCGAGGCCCTCAAGCGCGCCCGCTACAACCTTGAAGACAGCATGGATCGCTCGGCGGAAACGCTCAACGGTCTGGCCTCCTGGCTGGGCAGCGTCCAGTTTGAGCTGGGCGGCGATGTGGCGGAACAGAACCTGCGCTTCACCCAGCGCAATGTTTCGCAGCCGCAGGTACAGCAGGCCATTAACCTTTGGCTTGACCCCAGCAGGGCGCGGGTGCGTGTGCTCGCGCCTGAAAATGCCAAGCTGTCCGATCTGGAAGCCGTGCTGCAAAAGAACTGGCCCGGCAGTGCCGCTGCCAAGACCGCGCAAAAGGCTTCGTCCACGGCGGGGCAGCAGGAAGTGGTCGACCTGGGGCAGGGGCGCACCGTCATTCTTATCCCTGATGCCACAGTGCCCTATGTGGCGGTTGATCTCATGCTGCCCGGCGGCAACGCCCTGCTGAAGCCCGACCAGCAAGGGCTGGCAGAACTGACGGCCAGTACCCTTGGCGATGGCAGCGGCAAACTGGACGCCCAGGCCATGGAACGCTATTTCGCCGACCGCGCGGCTTCTCTCTCCGCCAAGGCAGGCCTGCAAACCTTTACCGTGTCCCTGACCGGCCCGGCCCGATTCAATGCCGATTATTTCTCCATGCTGGGCGAGGTGCTGGGCAAGCCCCGCTTTGAAGCCAAGGAAATCAAGCGTGAAGCGGAAAACATGAAGGCCGCCATCCGCCAGCGGGCCGACAGGCCTACCTCCTTTCTGTTCTCACGCGTGAATCCCTTCATCTTCCCCGGCGGTCAGCCCTACGGCTACGATAGTCTGGGGACGGAAGCGAACCTTTCCAAGTTCACTCCCAAGGATGTACGCTCGTTCTGGGACAAGCAACTCGTACAGCCCTGGGTGCTGGCCGTTGCTGGAGATTTTGACCGAGAGGCAGTGCTGGCCTTTGCCCGCACATTGCCCACGCCAGACAACAAGGATTTCTCCTTGCCCGCCCCCTCATGGGGTGATGCCCGCAACCTTGATCTGCATCTGCCGGGGCGCAATCAGGCCCACGTGCTCCAGATGTTCAAGGCTGTGCCTTACACCAGCCCGGACGCCCCGGCGCTCATGCTTTTGCAGTCTGTGCTTTCCGGCCAGAGCGGCCTGCTGTTCAGCCAGATGCGCGACGAGCAGGGCCTTGGATACACGGTCACGGCCTTTTATCGCGCCATGCCTCAGGCTGGCATGATGGCTTTTTACATTGGCACTACGCCCGACAAGGTGGCGCAGGCGCGTGAAGGCTTTGCCAAGATTATTGCCGATATCAAGGCAAAACCCCTGCCTGCGGAATTGCTTGAGGCCGGGGCTAACCGTCTGCTTGGTGAATACTACCGCGACAAGCAAAGCCTTGATTCCCGCGCGGGCGTGGCAGCCACAGACGCCGTGCTGGGCCTGCCCCGGGATTTCAGCAAGTCGCTCATCGACAAGGCGGCCAAGCTGACCCCTGCGGATATTCAGGCTGTGGCGCAGAAGTATCTGGACGACAAAAACCTCTACAACATGATCCTGCTGCCGTAGGCGGTGTTTCGGTTTTATTAATGGGCCGCATCGGATACACGATTACGCTTCCCTGCATAATGGCGGTGGGAGCGGAGTTGGGCCGATGCGGCCCCTTGTGTTTATTGGCTGTTACGGAATGCTCAATCCCTGTTTGCGTGTACAAAAAAAGTTTTTATAAACGATATGTTCGGCAAGGGGCGGGCAAATAAAAATGTCAAGTCCGAGGTAAGTCCTCTTACGTGGGCGAGGCCGTCTTGAAAACCCGGCGTGGGTAGAGTAAGTTCTTGCCTGCGTTACGGGAACTGCTTTCCGAGGAAAGCTCGCCAGGTATCGGCTGCGGTCGCAGTGCCGGGGCCTGGGCGGCAGCGTCATGTGGGCATGATGCCTGAATTCATGGCGAAATGTTTCAGCAGCGCCAATCAAAGCCACACGTGTTGCGGGTCAGGTTGCCTGATCCGGCTCTAGCTAGGGCGAACATTTTTGTTCACGCCCTCATTGTTTTGCGGCCTAAATGTAGTGAAAAATTGGGCAGGCAAGAAAATTCAATAGTGAATTCGCAGTGTTACTACGGCACTAGGAGAGCTTTTTTGCGTGCATTTATTGACAGGGTGCAATTCTTTTGAGATTTTCTAGACATTGAAAGCGCCATGGAGCTTAATAGGGAATTCCCGTGAAAATCGGGAGCGGACCCGCCGCCGTGAGCCTGTTTAACACCGCTTTTCCACGGGTGCCACTGGATAAAACCGGGAAGGCCGAAAAGCGGCAGGCAAGCCGGAAGACCTGCTTTCAACCGTTCTAAGAAAGTGGAGCATTTGCAACGGGCTTTTGCAGATGAACCGTCAGAAAAGGCCATTGATGGTCTCTCCGCCCGTTTTATTCGGGCGGCCTTTTTGTTCATAGCCCACACGTTTGGAGCGAAGTTCATGCTCGCCAGCATTATTAAGCGCGACGGCACGGAAGTGCCTTTTGATTCGGTCAAGATTCTCAATGCCATCACCAAGGCCAATCAGGCCGTTGGCGGTGAAGACATGTCCCCCACTGACCTGCTGTTTGTCACCGAAAAGGTGTGCAAAAAGCTGGAGTCGCGCAGCCTCAAGCATGTGGAAGAAATTCAGGATGTTGTTGAAGAAACCCTGATTCAGTACGACTACGCCAAGAGCGCCAAGGCCTACATCCTGTACCGGGCCGAGCATACGAAAATCCGTAATGCGGAATCGTATCTCATGGATATCTATAAAAAACTTACGTATTCCCCGGCCCTTCAGGAAGACATCAAGCGCGAGAATGCCAATATCGATGGCGATACGGCCATGGGCACCATGCTCAAGTATGGTTCCGAAGGCTCAAAATTCTTCATCGACAACTACATTCTGCCCAAGGATGCCTCTGCCGCGCACCTTAACGGCGATATTCACATTCACGACAAAGATTTTTACATGCTCACGGAAACGTGCTGCCAGATTGACCTTATCCCCTTGTTTAAAAATGGTTTTTCCACGGGGCACGGGCATTTGCGCGAGCCCAATTCCATTGAGAGCTATTCGGCCCTTGCCTGCATTGCCATTCAGGCCAACCAGAATGAAATGCACGGCGGCCAGAGTGTGCCGCATTTTGACTTTGCCATGGCCGAAGGCGTTATCAAAACCTACCGCAAGGAATATGAGCGCGCCTTTGCCGCCTTTTTGCGCATTGCCCAGAATCTGGAAGAGCAGGCAGCCATTGACGCAGCCAGAGAAACCATCGCCCTGTTGCCAGAAGGCCCGCGCCTTGGCACCTGCGATGCCTTTGGAGAGGCCCTTGTGGCGGCTGTCCCCGAGGCCCGGCGCGAGCTTTTGACGCGCGCGCATGCCTACGCTGCCGGCGAAGCCCTCAAATACACCGAGCGCCGCACTTATCAGGCCATGGAAGCCCTGATCCATAACCTGAACACCATGAATTCGCGTGCAGGCGCACAGGTGCCTTTCAGCTCCATCAACTATGGCACGGATATTTCTGCCGAGGGGCGCATGGTTGTCAAAAACCTGCTGCGCGCCACCAAGGCCGGGCTTGGCAACGGGGAAACCTCCATTTTCCCCGTGCAGATATTCAAGGTGAAGTCCGGGGTCAACTATAATCCCGAAGATCCCAACTACGACCTTTTCAAGCAGGCCATGGATGTTTCCGCCATGCGTCTTTTCCCCAATTTCAGCTTTCTTGATGCGCCGTACAACCTTCAGTACTACCGCCCGGGCGACTATAATACGGAAGTTGCCTACATGGGCTGCCGCACACGCGTACTTGGCAACGTGTACGACAAGGACAGGCAGGTCACGTGCGGTCGCGGCAATCTGAGCTTTACGTCCATCAACCTTCCCCGGCTGGGGCTGGATGCGCGCGGTGACATCAGCCGTTTTTACGCTCTGCTGGACGACAAGATTGATCTGGTGTTCCGCCAGCTGCTGCATCGGCTCAAGATCCAGAGCGCCAAGAAGGTGCGCAACTATCCCTTCCTCATGGGCGAGGGCATCTGGCTTGATTCCGACAAACTGGGTTGGGACGACAGCATTGAAGAAGTGCTCAAGCACGGCACACTGACCGTGGGCTTTATCGGCCTTGCCGAAACGCTCAAGGCTCTTGTGGGTCAGCACCACGGCGAAAGCGAGGATGCCCAGAAGCTTGGCATTGAGATTGTTACGCATCTGCGCAAACGGTGCGATGACGAAGCTGAAAAGACAGGACTCAACTTTTCACTCATCGCCACCCCGGCGGAAAGCCTGAGCGGGCGCTTTGTCAACCTCGACAAGGAAAAGTTCGGCAGCATCCCCGGCATCACTGACAGGGATTACTACACCAATTCGTTCCACGTGCCGGTGTACTGCCCCATCAAGGCCTTTAAAAAAATACAGATCGAGGCTCCATACCACGCGCTGACCAATGCGGGGCACATCACCTATGTGGAACTGGATGGCGATACCTGCAAGAACCTTGAGGCCTTTGAGAGCATCATCCGTTTTATGCACGATAATGGCGTTGGCTACGGCTCCATCAACCATCCCCTGGATCGCGACCCTGTCTGCGGCTATGTGGGTGTGATCAACGGCACCTGCCCCCGCTGCGGCCGCAAGGAAGGCGAAGGCGTGAGCGCCGAGCTGCTCAATGAATTGCGTAGAAAATTCCCGCACACCCCCAAGTGGGACTAGCGGTCAAATACATTTTTTCCATCAATTTTGCTTTAAGAACAAGGAGAGCGAAAATGCTAATGAAATCGCGTCTGTTCGAGGAAACCAAGCCCGCGCAGAAACTTGTGGGTCAGGATGTGGGCTTTGAACGTACCCGCCGCATCACCGGTTACCTTGTGGGAACGCTTGACCGTTTCAACAACGCCAAGCGCTCGGAAGAGCGCGATCGTGTCAAGCATGCCTGAATCCGGTAATGCCGGGGTCATGCGGCTGTCAGGCATTGTGGAGGAATCCATAGTGGACGGCCCGGGCCTGAGGTATGTCTTGTTCACGCAGGGTTGCCCGCATCACTGCAAAGGGTGCCACAATCCGCAGACGCACGACTTTGAGGGCGGCTTTCCGTTTACGGCGGAGGCCGCCCTTGCCCAGATTGGGGAGAATCCTCTTCTGGCGGGTGTGACGCTGTCTGGCGGGGAGCCCTTTGAGCAGGCCCAGGCGCTCTGCGCCGTGGCCGAGGGCGTACAGGCCATGCGCAAAAATGTGATGACCTACACGGGGTACACATTTGAAGCCCTGCTTGCCCGCAATGACTATTGGACAAGTCGGCTGCTGGAACTGACGGATGTTCTTGTGGATGGCCCCTATGTGGAAAGCCTCCGCGACCTAGAATTACTGTTCAGGGGCAGTTCAAACCAGCGCCTTCTTGACCGCTCCGCCCGAGAACGAATAGCGGCAGCATTGCTTGGCCGTTGAACTTTTTGCGAGTCCTGACAGGCTGCTCTGTCGGCCACGTCTGTTCCCCGCTTTTTGCGGGGTTTTTTATTAGGGGCTGGCCGCAGAGGGCTTACTGCTTCGGCGTGGGGGTTGTGCCGATCACATAGGAGGCAAAACCCCCATCCATCTGCTGTATATGATCCACCAGCCAGGTTTTCAGGTATTCCAGCAGGGCAATATCAATAAAGGCCTTGTCGTCAAGCACGGCCTCCCTGAGTTCTGCCACTGTTTTTCTGAAATTCTGGTGCACTTCAATGTGCCGTGCCGTGAGCGGATAAGCCGTGCGGCTGAAGAAAATTTCTTCTGTGGCAAAATGGCTGAAGGCATAGCCCGTCAGATCATCAAGAATTTCCAGCAGCAGTTTTTTATCGCAGCCCTTCTGCATGCCACGGTGCAGCTTGTTGATGTACGAGAGCAAGAGCTTATGCTGGCCGTCAATGACCGGAATGTTCGTATTGTAACGGCTATCCCAGGGAAAGGCCTCTGCAAGCGCAGTATCTGCTTCGTTTTTATCAGTGGTGTCTACGTCCAAAAGCTGGCTGGCGTGCAGCAATATGCATTCGCTACGGTGCAATGCCGCAGAAAGGTCAAGAATCTGGCTCCTAGTGTGCGGGCGGTCCACAGCCAGCCCATTGTCCGCACCAGCAGCAGTCGCCATGTCATTCAATTCAGATTGGGCTTTGCGCAGGGCCGCAAGGGCAGTCTGCTGCGTCTGCATGTCCACAACGCGCCTTTCGCGCAGTTCCTGAATTTCCTGCTGGAGTTTGTCTGCTGTTTCGTGCGCCTCGGCAAGATCGTGGCGAAGCGTGGCCTCTCTGGCATTGAGGCTGTCTTCCAGAGCGCGCACAACATCACAGGCCGTGGGTATGGACGGGATTTCAGCGCAGTCCGGTTGTGCAATGGCAGCCACGAACGTGCGCAGGGGCAACAGGAGGTATCGGTAGAGCAGCACAAGGCCGCAGAGGGAAAAAATCAGGGAGAGGACAACAGCAAGCCGAGAAAAGGGCGGGGTGAGCTGCATGGCGATAATGCCAGCCAAGGGAGCAATAATCAGAAAAATGATTGGAACGCCCATGATTCACCCCCGTCAGCGGGTATGGCTACCCAGCTCAAGGTTGTCTGGCAGCCTTTGCCGCCTCATCGCACAGCCTGCGCATAACCACAAAGTTTGCTGCGGCCTTGCGCTGGGCGCGTATGCGCTCTTTGTTGACGCGTAGCACATTATCGGCCAGGAGCGCTACCACGCCGTTGTCCAGATAGCCGAGTTCCGCCATGGATGTGATGATTCTCATGGCTTCGGCCAGAGGCATGCCGTTTCGGTAGGGGCGGTCTTCTGTGAGCGCTGTAAATACATCCGCCACAGCGATGATACGTACAGGAAGCGTCAGGCTGCTTCCTTCGATATTGTGGGGATAGCCTGTGCCGTCGATGCGTTCATGGTGTCTGCCTCCCCATTCACGCACACAGGTAAAACCGGGTATGGAACCCAGCAAATTCATGCTGATTTCAGCGTGCTTTTGAATCTCCCGCACTTCATCGGGCGTGAGCGCCGCTGGTTTTTCCAGAATTTCGAGCGGCACCGCGAGTTTGCCAATATCATGCAGCAGACCGGCCACAAACATGGTTGTGAGATCGTCGGCGTCGGCCATGCGGGTCAGCCTGAGCAGCATGCGCGCCGTATAGGCCACGCCAAGGGAGTGGGTGGCGGTAAAGGGGCTTTTGGAGTCAATAGTTTGAGAAAAAAGGCCACACAGGTCCACAAGTTGCACCGGGCCAAGAATCACAGAGCCAAATGCCTTGGCCAGGTATTCTTCCATGCGCTTATGGCTGCCCAGAAGCGCGGAAATTTCCACATCATGAGCCAGGGTTGCCAGCGCCTCCAGACAGGCTGGGGCATATTCCCTGTCTCTTGCCTGCAGAGTGAGGCAGATGCTGTGCATGTCAGAAGCCTGCTTGCCGCGCAGGGCAACATCAACCCGGTCAGCCATGTGGATGCAGTTGGCTGGCAGTGCGTGCTGGTCGGATGCCTCATAACTGCACCATTCCGTATGGTGATGCAGCACCATGTCGCACACAGGCGTGGGCAGCCCTGCAGTTTTGCAAAAGGCCCAGCCAGCCCGGCAGTGCAGGGCTTTGTTGCGCTCAAAGATGAGGTCGCGCGTATCGCTTTTGAGCGGCACTGCTCCAATATCGTGCAGCATGCTGGCCATAAGCATGTACTTGCGCGTGGTGCGGGGTAACCGCATGCGTTCGGCAATAACCTGGCTCAAAAAGGCAACCCGCAGATGGTGTCCGGCAAGAAGTGGTGTAACCATGTCGAGCGCGCGCGAAAAACCCATCAGCAGATCAAAAAGGCGAATTGAACGCATGAAACCTCACTCACACCAATCAGGGCAGATATTCAAAGTAAAATGATAGGACAACCGGCCCCAGGAGGCAATAGGTTCATTTACGCAGCGGTCGGCAGAAAGGGTACTTTTTTGCATCATGGGCGTTATTTATGCCGCATGCGCAATTGCACAGAATTTTTGCCGCAGACGTAAATGTGCCGCACCCAGGCGAGTGCGGCACATAATCTACAAACATTGGAATCTGCGTCAACTGCTGAGCCAGGATTAATCCTTGAAGGGAGAAATCATGCGCAGGGTCTTGATGACATCAGGGAAGTTCTGGATGACAAAGTCCACTTCTTCCTGCGTGGTGTAGCGGGAGAGGGAAAGACGGATGGAGCCGTGGGCGTAAGTAAAGGGCACACCCATGGCGCGCAGCACGTGCGAAGGTTCAAGGCTGCCAGAGGTGCAGGCAGACCCGGAGCTTGCGCAGATGCCGAGCCTGTCGAGCATGAGCAGGATGGCTTCGCCTTCCACGTTTTTAAATGCAATATTGGTGGTGTTGGGCAGGCGGTTATCCACATCGCCGTTCACCATGCAGTCGGGGATACGTTCAAGCAGGCCCTGTTCAAGTCTGTCGCGCAGCATGGCCACGCTGACGCGTTCTTCCTGCATGTGCGCAATGGCAAGTTGAGCCGCTGCGCCAAGCCCTGCAATATATGGCACGTTTTCCGTACCCGCACGGCGGCCCCGCTCCTGATGGCCGCCCCGCAAAAACGGGCGAAAGCGTACACCCTTGCGCACATACAGCACACCAATACCCTTGGGGGCGTGCAGCTTGTGACCGGAGAGCGAAAGCATGTCCGCAGGCAGATGGGCAAGGTCAATGGGCGTTTTGCCCACGGCCTGCACGGCATCCGTATGAAACAGCACGCCGCGTTCGCTGGCCATTTCAGCCATGCGCTGGATGGGATAGATATTGCCCACTTCATTGTTGGCAAACATGATGGACGCCAGCGCCGTATCGGGCGTAAGGGCGGCTGCGTATTCGTCCAGGTCAAGGCGTCCCTTGTTGTCCACGCCAAGGTAGGTCACTCGGTAGCCTTGGCGTTCCCAGTGCTGCATGACGCTGAGTACGGCGGGGTGTTCCACCCGGGTGGTGATGAGGTGGCGCTTTTCAGGCTGGGTCTGGATGGCCGACCAGATGGCGGCATTGTCGCTCTCCGACCCGCAGGAGGTAAAGATGATTTCGTCGGGATTTGCGCCCAGCAGCCCGGCCATCTGCTCACGGGCAGTTTCGACCGCATCGGCCACCTGACCGCCAAATGTATGCATGCTTGAAGGGTTGCCGTACAGCTCGTTCAGATAGGGCAGTATGGCATCGCGTACTTCAGGCGCAACAGCCGTGGTGGCGTTGTTGTCAAGATAGATGGTTTTCATGGCGGTTAGGCCTCCTCAACCACGATGTCGGCTTCAACATGTTCGCGCAGCAGACGCTGCACCAGATCGCGGATGGTCACTTCGCTCGAACGGCACTGGGCGCAACGCCCGCGCAGGGAGACCACAACGCGCAGACCGTCCACATCCACCAGCTCAATATCGCCGCCGTCAGCAGCAAGCTGCGGGCGGATTTCTTCGTCAATGGTCTTGAGCACCTTCTGCATGCGCTGCACGTTGGTGAGGCGCGGCTTGGGCTTGAGTTCGATCAGGGGCTTTTGCTTGAGCTGGGCGGCCAGAATTTCGGCGATTTCATCAAGGCATTCGCCGCATGCGCCGCCAGCCTTGGTGTAGTTGGTGATTTCTTCAACTGTCTTGAGGCCGTTTTCGGTGATGGCGCGGATAATCTGGGCATCCGTGATGCCAAAGCACTTACACACCAGCTTGCCGTCTTCATGGGCATGGGGCACGGGCGGTTCGCCCTTCCATTGGCGGATGGCGGCTTCAAGCGCCTCCTGGCCCATGACGGAGCAGTGCATCTTCTGCTTGGGCAACCCGCCCAAAGCATTGGTGATGTCCTTGTTGGTGATCTTGAGCGCATCTTCAACAGACATGCCCTTGACCATGTCGGTCAGCACAGAGCTTGAAGCAATGGCGCTGGCGCAGCCAAAGGTTTCAAAGCTGGCGTCTTCAATGATGTGCTGGTCGTTGATCTTGAGATATAGCTTAAGGGCGTCGCCGCAGGTCAGGCTGCCCACTTCGCCAATGGCGTTGGCGCCTTCAAGGGGACCCACATTGTGCGGCCGCAGAAAGTGGTCGTGTACTGCTTCAGTGTAATTCCACATGATTGCCTCCCGTTACGGAGCATTTCTCTGAGTCGATGATTTCCTGCAAGGTGCGCTTTTGCAGGAAGGAGCGGATATGCCCGTCCAGTTCTGTCCAGAAGCCCCGGGTGGAGCAGTGGGATTCGCGCTGACAATGGCGACCCTTGCTCAGACAGCGCACAGGGGAAATTTCACCCTCAAGGTGCTGAAAGACTTCTTCAATGTTAATATCTGTTGGCGACTTGGCAAGTGAATATCCACCGCCAGAACCGCGCACTGCACGCAAAATGCCCATGGGGCGCAGTGCCCGCACTATCTGTTCCAGATAGCCCGACGAGATGTTTTCTTCACGGGCCACTTGCCCCAGTTGCAAAAGAGAGCCCTGGGGCTGGGCCGCCAGACGCAGCAAAAAGCGCAATCCGTAACGGGTTCTGGTAGAAAATCGCATAGGCATCCTCGTATCCTGTAGGGGGTTCAGGATTATGAACTCTTACTTGCCCTGCCGGTCACGGGCAATGGCAGTAAGGCTGAAGGGCGTTTCCTGATAAACGTAGTAGTTGAGCCAGTTGCAGTAGAACAGGTGCGCGTGCGCCCGCCAGTTCATATTGGGCAGGCGGCTGGGATCGTTGCCGGGATAGTAGTTGTTGGGCGGTATGGGGTTCATGCCCCTTTCCTGATCGCGGCGGAATTCCGCATCCAGGGTGCCCCTGTCGTACTCAAGGTGCCCGGTCATGAAAACCTGCGAGTGGTCGCGGCTCTCAACCAGGGCAAGCCCGGCCTCTGGTGATTCGGCAAGAATGCGCAGCGCGGACTGTTTGCTTACATCCTCGGCGCGAACTTCTGTATGGCGCGAGTGGGGCGCGGCAAAGGTATCGTCAAAGCCGCTGAACAGACGGCAGCCGGGTTGCAAAATGTCGTGCTGGAACACGCCGGAAACTTTGGCAGGCAGGGCGTACTTGGGGATACCGTAAAAATGGTACAGGGCAGCCTGCGCCGCCCAGCAGATGTACAGGGTGGAGTACACGCGGCTTTGCGCAAAGGTCATGATGTCCAGCAGCTCGTGCCAGTAGTCCACATCCTCAAAAGGGAGATGTTCTACCGGAGCGCCGGTAACGATCATGCCGTCAAAGCTGCCATGGCGAATTTCTGAAAATGTCTTGTAAAAGCGCTCAAGATGCTGTGCGGGAGTGTTTTTGGATTCATGAGCTTCTGTGCGCAGCAGGGTGATGTTGACCTGAAGGGGCGAATTACTCAAAAGCCGCAGCAACTGGGTTTCTGTGGCGATCTTGGTGGGCATGAGGTTGACGATGGCGATTTCCAGCGGACGAATGTCCTGCTGGACAGCGCGATCTTCTGTCATCACAAAGATGTTTTCGCTTTCAAGCGCAGCACAGGCGGGAAGATCAGCAGGAATCTTGATGGGCATGTCTATGATCCTTTACAGCAAAGCAGTCTTACCTGGCAGTGCGGTCACTGCCCCTTACGGCCCGTCTGCGGGTTACGGTTTTTGGGCAAAGTCTCAGTTAATAAAAGCCCGCCCCTAAAACATAGCATTACACTATGTTTTGTCAAGGCGGACTTTAGGTATTTCCTACATGGGCATTTCTTGCCCGCGTATATTGCTTGTAAGATATCTACAATTGTACAATATGCGTCTCCGGCGTCAAGGTGCTGTCAGCGGCCTCGATGGCGCGGTGCGCCAGCCTGTCCAGCCCGCCGCAGCAGGGAACGCTCATGCGCAGTACGGTAATGCCCGAAATGCCGCCCTGTTTGATGATGGCTGTGAGTCTTTCGACCAGTACTTCATTGTCTTCAAGCTTGGGGCAGGCAATGATGGGCACGCGCCCGCGCATCCAGTCCGCATGCAGATTGGGCAGGGCAAAGCCTGCGCAATGGGCGGCCAGCAGGATGTTGGCCCCGCGCAGATAGGGCGCTGTGGGCGGAACCAGCCGCAACTGGATGGGCCAGGTGGGCACCTGTGCCCGCAGGTCTTGCGATCCGGCAGGTGCCATGGTTGCTGGGCCGCCAGTCAGCGGGGTGAACGTGCGCGCCATGCTGCCGGGGCAGCCGCCGTGCGGGCGGTGAGGCTGGGCGGTTCCATCCCTTTTTGCCTTGGCGGCAAGGGCCGCCTCCTCGTCAAATTCGGGCGCTTCCCTTTCCACAAGGCGCAGCGCGCCCTCCGGGCAGTTCAGACACGCACCGAGGCCGTCGCAGTAAACGTCGCTGACAAGTTTGGCCTTGCCGTCAATGATGGCAAGCGCGCCCTCGGCGCAGTCGAGTACGCATTGTCCGCAGCCGTTGCACTTTTCTTCGTCAATCTCAATGATGGGACGTTTCATACTATGCCTCCTTTGCCATGCGCGTCAGCGCCTCGGGCGTGTCGATGACATGGTCGGCCTGGGCTGCGCGCAATTCGTCCGCGCCGCGAAATCCCCAGGCTACGCCGATTGAGATCATGCCCGCGTTGCGAGCGGTGAAGATATCCACGTTGCTGTCGCCCACGTAAAAGCTGCGCTCTGGCAAAAAGTCCATGTGCCGCAGCATGTCGAGCGGGGCGTCCGGCTCCGGCTTGAGGGGCACCCCATCCCTGCCGCCGCGCACAAGGGTAAACGGCACGTCAGGAAAGTAGCGGCGCACCAGCTCAACCGTGAGGTCATCCGGCTTGTTGGAAAGGACGGCCAGGGCGTGGCCGTCAGCTGCGAGTTGCTGCAGCGCCTCGGTGATGCCGGCATAAGGCTTGGTGCGCACGCACATGTTTTCGCCATAGCGGGCGCGGGCCTCTGCAATCAGCGCTGTCAGCTGGTCTGTAGAAAGCTTTGCTGCTTCACCATCGGGGAGGGCGTCATTCACAAGTTTGTGAAAGCCTCGGCCCACATAGAATCTGTACGCTGGCAAGGGATGGACTGGATAACCGTGACTGGCCAGAACATCGTTGCAGGCCTGACCAATGTCTTCCAGGCTGTCCACCAGTGTTCCGTCCAGATCAAAAATAAATGCTCTCATGTATACTCCTGTGGGCCCTGCAAGCGGGCACCCGTACTGTAGCTGAAAAGTGGATTAAATCACAAGTATTCAATGGGTATTAATGTGACAAGATCCACTATTCTCTTTTTTTTCAGCGTGTTAAAAAAATGTTTCGCAAAAGGCGCATAAGGGTTTGTGATGCATGCTGCTTTTTGTACTTTGCTGGACAGAATTTTCACGCATTGATAGAACAGTATCGCGGGCTCAAGATGCTGTATGTGACGACCGTCACGGAGGATCTATGGCAAGACATATTTTAAATATCAAAAGTCTTGGTGAAAAGGCGTCCTGGCTGCTGGTGCAGCAGGCATTGGGCATGCCGGAACCGAAGCTGCAAACAGACTTTATGGCGCAGCGCGTGGCCCTGCTGATGTTTTCGCAGCACTCCCTGCCTGAGAGGCTTTGCGTTTCCGCCGCTGTGCGGCAAATGGGCGGCAATGTCGTGTACGAGGGCAGCCGTGGCAGCTGGCGCAATGAAATGAACGATTATCAGGAACAGCTCCTGCCCGTTTTCAGCTACTACATTGACTGCATGTACATGTACGGCATGCCAGTGAGCGGGTGGGACATGGAGGCATCGTGCCTGCGCTTCCCGCTTATCAATGCGGGCAGCCCGGATGCGCATCCGGCGCATGCGCTGGCCGACATCGCCTGCATGTTGCGCAATTCGCGCTATCTTGACGGCGTGACCTGCGGCTGGCTGGGCTGCGTCAACGGTACGCTGCATTCATTGATGGCGGCAACGGCATGGTTTCCCATTTCACTGCGTATTGCAGTGCCGTCCCGCGTGGATCCCGCGCCGCTCAAAGAAGCTGCGGAGCGCTACGGGTCGCGCATTACCATTGTGGATAGTGTGGAAGAGGCCGTGCGCGGCGTCAACTATGTTTTTGCGGGCTGCCGTAGCGGCCTGACGGACGAAGAACGCGAAAGCTGGCAGGTGACGCCGGAACTGCTCGCCAAGGCGGCGCATGACGCGCATCTTATGCTGAGTGCTTCGCCCATAGCGGCGATTCGTGTTGACGATTCCATTCTGGCCAGCAAGGCCTCACTGCTGGTGCAACAGGCAGAATACCGTTTGCGGGTTCACAAGCGCATGCTGCACTGGGTTTTTCTTGATAATGAAAGCGGGATCTAGTTTATGGGTTTGCAAAACGGGCAGGGCGGTCTGAATACGCTGTCTGCATTGGCGGCGGATTCGACTGAGGCGGGCGGGGCAGAGGCCAGTACCGAGAAGGCCGATGCCGCTTGCGGAACAGAACATAACGTTCTGACTGCCAAAGAGCTTATTGAGTTCATACAGGTTTATGCTTCCACATTGCTTGCGGCGGGCGGGCAGACTTCACGAGTTGACCGCACCGCCTGCCGCATTGCACAGGCATATGGTTTTGAGGTGGAACTGGCCATATTCCCCAAGCACCTCATGCTTTCGGTCATCAAGCCTGCCGAAGGGGGCATTCCGGCGGAGCGACGCACTGCGGTCAGCTCCATTGTGTCTGGCGCGCCCAATTTTCAGCGGGTGGCGGCGCTCAATGCCCTGAGCTGGAGCATTGCCGATGACAACCTCAGCCTTGCCAAGGCGCGCGAGCATTTCAGCGCAATCTGCGCGGTGCCCACGCTTAATTCCGGGTTGCTGCGCTTTCTTGTGGCCTGCGCCAATGCCGCCTTTTGCGGTTTGTTCAACGGCGACGCAGTGGCTATGGGGCTGGTTTTCTGCGCAACCTTTCTGGGCTTTTATCTGCGGCAAAAGTTGCTGCACTGGGGCCTTGACCTGAAGGTCACGTTTTTTCTCTGCTCGTTCGCTGCTTCTCTGGTGGCGTCGCTGGGCGTGCTGCTGCATCTGGGCAACACGCCGCAAACGGGCATGGCTGCAAGCGTGTTGTTTCTCATCCCCGGCATTCCCCTGATCAACGCCATGCTGGATATTCTTGACGGGCATGTGCTCATGGGCGTTTCGCGGCTGATTCAGGCCAGTACGCTCATTATCTGCATTGCTCTGGGGCTGGCTACAACCATGCTGCTGATGGGGGTGGATTCGTTATGATGCTGGTTGACTGTCTTGCGGATGGCGCGCTCGCAGCTGTTGCCGCAGTTGGGTTTGCGGCCATTTCGCGGCCCACCAAGCGGATTGCCGTCATGGCTGGCCTGCTTGCCGCCACAGGCCACATGAGCCGTTTTTTGCTGTTGCAGGCCGATATGGGGATTGCCAGCGCCTCGCTCTGCGCCGGGTTGATTATTTCCTTTTGCAGCATGCCCATTGCGCGCCGCTGCCATACCCCGGCGGAAATGTTTGTGTTCCCCGCGCTGCTGCCCATGATTCCCGGCATGTTCGCCTACAAGGCCATTCTGGCGACCTTGCAGTTTCTCAACACTGCCGGGACGCCTCAGGGCCAGACTGTACTTGTCAGCGTTGTCTACAACGGACTCACTGCATTTTTCATCATGTGCGCCCTGGCTATCGGGGCCATACTGCCTCTGCTCCTTTTCCACCGCGAAGCGCCGCTTGGGCGTACATTGCACAAGCTGAGCCAGGGGGGCAACGCGGTCTGAATCAGGCGCTTTGCCTTGGCAAGAACAGTGTTGCCGTGCTGCTCAGGGCAGGCATAAAGAGGACGGGAGCTGGTCTGGCGGAAGGATAGTGGGTGAGAAGGCGCTGGTCTGCTCTGATTTGGGCTGATTCTGGCAGATATGCGGCGATCAAAAATACAGCCAAAAAATCATGATCCTGATGTGCGAGTTCACGTCAGGATCTTTTTTGCTCAGTCAGTTGCGCATGGCGGCAAAGGCCCACCACCATGCAGCGGCGCAGATCAGGGCCGTGAGCGCCCCCGCCATCCATTGGTTCAACCTCTTACGGCAGTTCCGCACCTGACAGGCTTCAAGCGCGCCCAGCGCCAGCCCACAGCCAAGCCCGGCAAGATGCGCGGCATAGTCGGTATTTTCACCTTCAGTGCCGAGCATGGCCAGCAAGGCGGCTCCGGCAGCCACTGGCAGCATGGCCTTGCGTTTGCCTTGTTGCTGGCAGGCCATGTAGCCGGAAATAACCCCAATGCTGGCAAACAGCGCCGTGGAAAATCCCATGCTCAAAACCGGGTGGGGTCGCAACAGCACGGTCAGGGCATTGCCCAGCGCGCCTCCCAGCAGCGTGAGCCACAAGGCTCTGCCAACGCCGGTCATACGGGCCAGCAGGGTCATAAATATAGCCCCAAAGGCCATGTTGCCGCAAAGGTGGGTAAGGCTGGCATGAAGGGTAAGGGCGGTGACGGTTCTGTACCATTCGTTGAAAACGCGAACCCGCACGGCGTCAAGAATGCCCGCGCTGCTCCACATGTCTGGCGGTGGCAGTACTGCGGGGACAGGCCACCAGCCCACGCGCCAGCCGTGCCAGAGAATGAGCGGCAGCAGCGCCAGTATTGTCATGTAGGCATGAGGAAAAACCCGCAGCGGCAGAGGCTGGGCAACTGGTGCGGCGTTCTCGCGTACAAAGTCCCCCAGTTCCATGAGGGCAATGTTTTCAAACAGCGCGGGCACATAAATGTATTCCCTGCCGTTCATCGGGACGGTCTGGTGCGGGATATTGCAGGCATTGAGCACAAGCAGCCATTCACGAAAGCGTGCGTAGCCCGTGGTGCCTTGCAGGCTGGCAACCGGGCGCCAGTCGAGAGGCAGGCTGTTGGGCCTGCGGCGGGCGCGCCAGTGGCGCGAAAAGGCAAAAATTTTCGGTGGAATTGTGCGCATATGCAAAAAAGCCCCGGCAGAAACCTGTCGGGGCTGAAAGCTGCAAAAGAAGGTCAGTTAGGCCTGCTTACGCACCGTGGGCTTAACAACAACGCCAGAGCGAAGGCAACGGGTGCAGACGGAAAGGGTCCGCACGCTGCCGTCGGGGAACTGGTGACGCACGCGCTGCAAATTGGGATTGAAGCGACGCTTGGTCTTAATGTTGGAGTGGCTCACAAGATTGCCGACCTGGGGCTTTTTGCCGCAAAAGATGCATTCCTTGCTCATACATTCCTCCGTATATGCAAAAAAATAGTTCAATTCAAATGCGGCAAGAACAAAGCCCGCGCCGAAAAATGACAGCGTTGCATGTGGGCATAACCGCGCGAAAAGGTCATATAGCTCATGCAGCATGGAAAGGCAAGAAATTTTCTCAAAAAAAGGCGACTGCGCTTCAAGTGCGGGCTTGCCAGCCCGTCATTGAGCTGGAAAGACTTTAACACTCTGGAACAACGCAATTTTTCAAGCCAATCCGCAGGAGCAGGCTACTGTGCAATTCAGAAGTAATCCCGGTGAGTACGCGCCCAGTCAGACGCGTCAAGCTCTCGCGGCTTTTTTACTTCGTCCTTGTGCCCAATGGCCACGAGGCAAAGTACGCCATAATGACCGGGAATGCCAAGTGTTTTTCTCACTTCAGCCTCGGCGGAAGCTGCGCCGTTGGTGCGCAGGCGCATCTGCACCCATGTGGAGCCAAGGCCCAGACGCTCCACTTCCAGTTGCACCAGAATGGCAACAATGGAGGCATTTTCAACCCATACGTCCGATTTGTCAGTATCGGCCACCACCGCCAGTACCAGAGGGGCAGTGCGCAGGGGCATGGTGCCGGAATCGCGGCAATCTGCCAGCGCGGCAATAACAGCCTTGTCGCGTACGGCCACCAGCTCCACAGGGCGGGTATCCTTGGATGAAGGGGCCAACAGGCCGGCCATAAGCAGTTTTTCCAGATGTTCATCGCTCACGGCTTGATCGGTGAATTTGCGTATGCTGCGGCGGTTGCTCAACAGTTCCAGCATGACTTTATCCTTTTGTGGCAGGTGCGGCATGGCGCCGCCGGCTGAAAAAAAAGCACGGGCGGCGGGCGCGGATATCCAATGGAAAAGGGGGCCTTGTGGCCCCCTGTAGCATTACATTCTTACTGAAACCGGCTGCTTGCCCTGTTCGCCCCCGGCGCCGATGGAGGGAGCTTTGGAGGTTGCCATTATGTATATTTCGTGCGGGTCAAGAATCAGGATGACCGAACCATCGCCCATGATGGTTGCGCCCGAAATACCCTTGAGATCGCCAAGGTATGCGCCAAGGGGTTTGATAACGATTTCCTGCCGTTCCAGAAGCCGATCGACCACAAGGCCCAGACGGCGGTCGTTGTCGTGGATGACAACCACGGAAAGCACATCTGGCAGAGGATCAGTGCGGGGCAGGCCCAGCATTTCTGAAAGCTCCACAACACCAAGCACTTCACCGCGCAGGGTTACGGCCTTGCGACCCTTCACATCCGTGAGGCGTTCGGCTTCAATCTTGGTGGTTTCAGAGACAGCATCAAGGGGGATGGCGTACATCTGTCCGGAAACATTGACCATAAGCGCATCAATGATAGCCAGGGTCAGGGGCAGACTCAAGGTGAAGCGCGTTCCCTTGCCAACCTCTGAATACGTGCTGACGCTGCCCTTGAGGTTCTTGATGTTGGTGCGCACCACGTCCATACCCACGCCACGGCCTGAAATATCAGTGATTTTTTCAGCCGAGGAGAAACCGGGGGCAAAGATAAGCTCCAGCGATTCGCGGTCATCAAGTTGTGCGGCTTCCTCAGGGGTGATGACGCCCTTGCGGATGGCAACTTCGCGCATTTTTGCGGGGTCAATGCCCTTGCCGTCGTCTTCGATTTCAATGGCGACAGAGTTGCCCTTGTGGAAGGCGCGCAATACGACCTTGCCCTTGGCGGGCTTGCCCGCAGCGAGGCGCTGGTCTTCTGGCTCAATACCGTGGTCAACAGAGTTACGGATAAGGTGGACAAGCGGATCGCCGATGACTTCAACAACGCTCTTGTCCAGTTCTGTTTCTTCACCTTCCATGACCAGATCCACTTCCTTGCCGCTTTTGCGCGAAAGGTCGCGCACCAGCCGGGGGAAGCGGGAAAAGACCGAAGAAACCGGCACCATGCGCACCTTCATGATGGTGTCTTGCAGATCGTCAGAAATGCGCGCCATGGCGTAGGTGGTTTCAGAAAGGCTCTGGGCGACCTGAGAAATATCCACGTCATGCCCGGTGTCTTCAAGCGAACGGGCGATGAGGGTGTACCTGTTACGGTTGATGATGAGTTCGCCAATAAGATTCATCAGGTGATCAAGGCGTTCATGGTCAACTCGGATGGTGGACGAACCCTTGTGGTTCTCGGCAGCCGGGGCCGCAGCTTGCGCCGCAGGCTTTGCCGCAGCCGGAGCCGCTGGTTTGGCTGGTGCCGCAGGCTTGGCAGGTGCAGCGGGCTTGGCAGCTTGCGCCGCAGGTTTTGCGGGCGCAGCGGGCTTTGCCGCCGCAGGGGCGGCGGGTTTGGCAGGTTCGGCGGCGGGCTTGGGTGCCGGGGCCTCCTGCTTTGGGGCAGCCGGAGCCGCCGCAGGCGCGCTCTGTTCTGCTGTGCTGGCCGGGGCGGCCTGTTCTTTTTCGATCTTGGGTTCGGCTTCAGATGCAGCAGGCTTTTCGTCCGCTGGTGAGGCCGGGCTGGGAGCCGCAGCAGGCGCAGCAGCCGAGGGGGCGGCCTTGGCCGGGCCGTCCAGCGCAAGCTGGACCATGTCCTTGATGATGGAAACTTCCTGATCCAGCAGGTCAACCATCAATTCAAAATCAATACCGCTGATGCGCCCCTGGTCCACTATGCCAGCCGTGCGCTCAGCGTAAACCTTGATGTCTTCAAATTCCATGAAGGCGCAGGCGTTCTTGACCGCAATCAGGCAGCGGTACAGGGCATCAATGGAATCTTTGTGGCTGCCGTCTTTCTTGAGTGTTTCCAGAGCGGCATGAATAATTTCAAACTGCTGGCGCACCGTGACGCGAAAGGCCTCGGTATCATCGTTTTCAGCGCCAACGGCAAAAAATGTCGGCGTGACCACTTCAACCGGAGCGTGGGATTCTGCGGCGGCAGGAGCTTCCTGCTCGCTGCCCTCCTGCTCTGCGTTTTCCTGGCTCTCGTCAGCTTCGTGGCTACCGTTGCCGTTCTGGCTGGCCTGAGCGTCAAGAAGTTCTTGCGGCAGGGAAATGGGACCGCCTGTCTGGGCTTCCTGAAGCTGCTTGACCACGGGAGAGATGTTGAAAGGCGTGGCTGAACCCGCTTCAATATTGATGCGCTGCACCAGAGCTTCCAGCACGTCAACCACGAGAAGCAAAAGGTCTATCAGCTCGTGGGTGGGCGTGATTTTGCCCTGGCGGACATTGTTGAGCAGGGTTTCTGCTTCGTGCGTGAGCGAATTCAGTTCGCTGTAGCCGATAATGCCGCTGTTGCCCTTCATGTTGTGGAAGAAACGGAAAATATCGTTGACCAGTTCATCTCGTCCAACGGGATTTTCTTCCAGATCCAGGAGGGAACTTGTGAGGTTTTCGATGGTGTCGTTGGACTCATCGATAAAATCTTTCAGGTGCCCTTCGCCAAAGGCGGTGAGGGTATACGTGGGCAGATCAGGCAGCGTCTGCACCCAATCCTTGCCAGACATGGCTGTAAACTCTGCTTCGTCTCCGGCTGTGGCGGCTGCGTCATCGTTGCTGCTTTCGCTATACGTTTCCGCAGCTTCATCCGCCGTGGGCAGTTCATCACTAATGGCAGGGTCTTCAACAACCGAGGCAGGTTCGACAATCTCTTCTTCTGGTTGCGGCTCTGCTTCAGGCTCAGCCGCCACAGGCTGCGGCGCTGTTTCGCCAGCCATGATGGCATCAATCTGAGCCATGATGTGCCCAATCTCCACTTCGCCTTCGGCATTGGTGGATTCAAGATTGTCAATCATCTGGCGCAGGGCATCGGTGGATGCCAGAATGACATCCATGATCTCCGAGGTGACAACCATGGTGCCTTTGCGCAGTTCGTCCAGAATATTCTCAGACTTGTGCGCAAGCTGATTGATGCGGTTCAGCCCCAGAAAACCCGATGCGCCCTTGAGGGAGTGCATGGGCCGAAAGATATCATTCAGCAGAGCAAGATTGTCCGGCGCCTTCTCAAGCTCAAGAAGGTTAGGCTCGATGGTTTCGAGATGTTCTTTGGCTTCCGCGATAAAATCGGCGAAAAGTTCCGGATCAAAAAATTCCTGGCTCATAACCTGTACCTTTATATGGCTGAAAGCACACTATTGTCCGAATTGGACACATACTGTCTTTCTTATCGGCTATCCCAGAAGCATCTTTATATTACGGACCATTTTTTCAGGCTGTGCCGGTTTTACCATATACAGGTTGGCGCCGAGGCTCATGCCGGTCTGGATGTCCTTTTCCTGCCCTTCGGTTGAAAGAACAATGATAGGAATATCCTTATAGGCATCCTGAGCGCGGATGGTCTTGATAAACGTGAAACCGTCCATGCGGGGCATGTTCACGTCCGAAACAATCAGGTCGACCGGCTCAAGGCTGTAAAGCTTTTCAATAGCGTCAAGGCCGTCCTCAGCGGTGCTTACCTTGAAGCCTTCGCCCTTGAGAACAAAGGCTACCAGGTTACGGATAGTCTTGGAGTCGTCTACGACCATAATATGTTTTTTCATAGGTGATCCTGTCCGTCTGTTGTTGGCTGCCGTACAAAATTTCACCGAACTCTAGAGATTATTCAGACTATTGGCAAGTCGGAGCGTGTGCTATTTCAGCTGGGCAGACGATCAGACTTCAATAAGTTTGTCGACAATCAGTTCCGGGTCGATAATTCCGTGGAGGCGCTCCTTGATATTGGCGAGGCCACACAGAAAATCTGCCCCTTCGCCAAGTTGCGCCTCAATATTCCAGCTGATGCTGTCTTTTGAAACCATGTACATGGTGTGTATTTTGTCTATAATAAGGCCAAGCTGCATATCTTCTGTGCCGCAAACGATGATAAAGCTTTTTTCGGTATAGCGCTTTGTCTGGTCTGTGGTCAGCAATGCATCCAGGTGAAGCAGTGGCGTAACCTTCCCGCGCAGATTGACAACGCCAGCAATAAAGGGCGGTGCCATGGGAAGCCGGGTCAGCGGCATGTAACGCAGTACCTCAACAATTACCGGTACTGGCAGCAAAAAAACCTGTTCGCGCACATAGAACGAAACCATCTGTACCTGTTCTTCTGCCGCAAGCCTTGTGCGCAATGAAGGCCGGGCGGTTTCCGCCTCTGCATGCCCGGCATGATGAGCTGGGCGCGCATGGTCTTTTGCTTCTCCTGCTGCGCCAGCCATCACCTGCTCTGGTTCAAGCACCGGCATGGTCTGCAATGCATCGCTGCCCAGATATTTTTGCACAAAGGCCTGTTCCGCAGCGCTCAGCGTTGCGTCTGCCGCTTGCGGCACGGCCAGGCATTGGTCTGCAAAGTACTCTTCGGGCGTTTTTACCATAGTTTTACCACTTCTTCTGCAAGCGAATTATACCCGAGCGCTCCCTTTGAGCGGGCGTCGATATCATAAATGGTGCACCCCTGGGCGCTGGCCTCGCGAAAGTGCGTGTCCACCCCAATAACCGTTGAAAACATGGACTGCCCCATTTTGCGCCGCATCAGTTCAAGTACCCGTGTGCAGGCTTTTGCTCTCCTGTCGTACATGGTGGGCACCGCCCGGTAACGTACGGGCCTGCCCAGAGCCTTGTTCAACGTATGCAACGTGTCAAACAGCAGCTTGAGCCCGTGCAAGGCAAGAAAATCTGTCTGGATCGGAATTATCAGCAGGTCTGCGGCAACCAGCGCATTGACCAGCAGAATGCCCACATGGGGCGGACAATCCAGAATTATGTAATCGTATTCATCGCGCACATGCGTGAGGCTGCGGAGGAGCACACTTCCCTTGGCCTGACGCTCGCGAAAGTCAACTTCAAGTTCTGAAAGCCGTATGCTACCCGGTGCCACGTCCATTCCCGGCAGCGCCTGCACATGGATAAGATCGGGCCAGATCACGGGCCAGGCATCTTCCTGCGCAAGAAAAAGATCGTGCAGGCTGCAAGTGATGCCTTCGGGGTATATTCTCGCATGCAGCGTGGCGCAGGCGTGGGGGTCAAGATCAAGAACAAGAACTTTTTTCCCCATGCGGGCAAGCGCGCTGCTCAGCGAAATGGATGTCGTGGTTTTGCCGACGCCCCCTTTTTGATTGGCAATAGCCAGAACTTTTGCACACATGGTATCAGCATCAGCTCATTTTTCTGTAAACGATGGTTCCCTTGTGGTGTTCAAGCTGGAACGCGCGGCTGATGTTGTGCAGGGATTCGGAATGCCCGATAAGCAGCGCGCCATTGATTTCAAGGTTGTCGTAAAATGCGTTGATAACCTTGCGCTTCATTTCATCGTCAAAGTAGATGATAACGTTGCGGCAGAAAACAATCTGCGATTTTTCAACGCGCTTGAGCTGTTCCCTCTCGTTGAGGTTAATGGGCCCAAAGGAAATGAGCGACTTCAGTTCCGGCTTGACCCTGTACTGCGTGTCTTCCTTGATAAAGTAGGCATCCACAATTTCCTTGGGGGTCGTGCGCAGGGCATAATCGTTGTAAACACCCCGGCGGGCAGCCGCCAGCACGGCCTCAGAAAGATCGTTGGCTGTGATCTTGATATCCCAGCTGGAAAGCTCACCTTTCAGAACCTCACACAATATGATGGCAAGCGTGTAGGGTTCTTCGCCCGTGGAACAGCCCGCCGACCAGATGCGCAGCTTTTTGCGCCCAGCCTTGCGGCACTGGTCAAGAATGTCGGGCAGCACGCTTTTTTGAAAAACTTCAAGCTGCGGCGGATTGCGGAAAAAGCTTGTTTCGTTGGTTGTCACCACTTCAAAAAGCTTTGTTAGCTCTGTGCGGCGGCTGCCGTCAAAGCGCAGAAAGTTGTAATAGTCGCTGTAACTTTTAAGGTTCAGTTCCTTGATGCGGTTTGAAAGCCGGTTTTCAACAAGGTATTTTCTGTTTTCAGCGATGAAAATACCGCACTGCTGATAGATGAAATCGCGCAGTTGCAGAAATTCCTCGTCAGATATCTGCAAATCCTTGCGGAAGGGCGATGCTGCACGGGCGTTGTCTGCCATTTGCGTGGGCGAGCGAAAAGCCGCAGCAGGGGTGAGCGGCGGACGCATGGCGCTGGTTGCTGGTGCGGTTTGCGCGGGCCGTGTGGCTCCAAGGCCGCCCGCAGCAGGCGCGGGGCTTGCAGTGCGCGGGGGCAGGGCCGACCCCAACGGAGGCCGTGTTGTTTGCCCCAGGCCTGACTGTCCTAACCCAGTTTGCCCGAGAGGCGGCCGCGTTGTCGCACCAGACAGCCCGGTTGCTGTCTGACCAAGCCCGGATTGTCCAAGGCCGGATTGACCAATTCCAGATTGTCCAAGGGGCGGTCGCGTTGCCGCAGGCGCAACGGGGCTGGTGGAACCGCCTGCTGGCGCTGTGCCACCCAATCCTGTGCCAGCGCCTGCACCCGCCGGTGTGCGGAATGCAGAACCTGTCAGGCCTGCGCCTTGCGCCGGGCTTGCAGGGGCAGGAGCCGTTGTTCTGAATGGCGAGGCCGGAGCGGGCGCAGATGGTCTGGCAGCCGGAGCGGCCGGCGCTGCCCCGGGCGTTGGCGTCACGCCAAGCCGTGGACGTTGCTCTGCGGGAGTAGTCGCGCCGCCAGCAGATGAGCCGTTGCCGCTGTTCTGGGCAGAGCCGAGCGGGCTTTTGGGAAATAACGTAGGGGGCTGAGACATACCTACTCCTGTTCGGCCTGGATCGTTGCCACCGCTTCTTCCGCTGCATGCTGGATATCCGGGTCTTCATGATTCATCAAACCCAGCAGCACGCTAAAGGCCACATTGCCGCCGATCTTACCAAGAGCCTCAATAATTTTGAGGGCCACCATGGGGCTTGAACTCTCAAGCATTTGCGCCAGTTGCGGAACGGCATTGGCTACCTTGTGCATGCCCAGCGCATCAATGGCGCGTATGCGAACCCATTCATTTTCATCATCAAGCCCATTGAGCACATAGGGCAGCACAGTTGGGGAAGCGAGCTGCCCAAGCAGGTCAATTACTGCAAGGCGAACATCCTTGTCTTCATCTGTAAGGCGGGGCAGCAGCAGGGGCAGGTATCCCTCGGCCTGTTCGCCAAGACTCTGGAAGGATTCCACCGCCACCTGCCGCGTGCGGGGCGATTCATCTTCAAGCGCTGCCGTTATTTCAGGCAGATTTTCTACAATGCCGTAACGGCCAAGGGCGTAAACGGCCATCATGCGCTGCATGGGATCTTCGCTCTTGGCGCGCTCCTTGAAGCGTTCGTTCAGCTTGGCGCTGTGCAGGTTGATGCAGGCTTCCAGCGCCATTTCCTTAACATCCACATAGCGGTGATCCAGCTGGGCGAAGACAAGGTCTTCCACATCAGGGCAGGTGGGCTGGTTGCCAAAGAAGACCAGTGCACTCTTAAGAACTTCCGCGTCTTCTGAATCATTCATGATGGTGATGAAGAACGGGGAGTCGGCGCAGTCGCCAAGTTGGGCCAGTTCCGCTGCTGCCATGCGCTGCAGTTCCGGGCTGGCATCCCAGAAAATATTCTTGAGATCAGGCACGCAACGGCGGTCTGCCATAAGATGGCAGGCCTCCATTGCCAGCAAGGTGCGCGATTCATCAACGCTGTTCAGGGCATCGCGTACGGAGTCATTGTAGCCGATGGCGGCTATGGCCTTGATGGCGGCTTCATAGAGTTCATCCTGGCGTTCCCTGTCGAGTGTGGCGGCCATGTTGATGATGTCCTCGGTGCACGCGTCCGAGCCGATGGCGCTCAGGCCTTGCAGGGAGGCCAGCAAAATGTCTTCATCATTGTCTGTAAGGGCGTCAAGCAGGTAGGAACGCAGCCTCTCCTGGGATTTGCCAGCCAGCAGCGACAAGCCCCGTCCGTTGAGAATCTGCACGATAGCTTTGACAATCTTGTGTCTCAGGGCTTCGCGAACATTTTCAAGTGAACTGAAGAGCAGGGGAATGGACTTTACATCGCCCATGTCGCCAAGGGCGTCCACAATGGCCGAACTCACAAGGGACGAGGCCTGGGAAAGCAGTTTCACAAGAGCGCTGGCGGCGGAGTAGTCCTTGATTTTCGCAAGGGCTTCCACCACGGCAAACTGCACCCATTCCTCATCGTGCATGGCCTGGCACAGGGAGTTGACGGCTTCGGGAAAAGCCAGTGTGCCAAGGCTCACAGCAGCCTGATAACGCACGTTCACTTCCGGATCTTTAAGCAGGGCGCGGCAGAGCAGCAGACAGGACTGGTGCGTACGGCAGTATCCCAGAATATCTGTGATAAATATCCGCAAATCTGCATCGTCGTGCTGCAGGTAGGGCTGAATGCTCTCAATGCTGTCCGAGCCGATTTCGCGCAGAATGTCCATGGCCACGTTGCGCACAGGGGCTTCGTCGCTGCTCAGGAGCGGCAGCAGAGCTACAACCACCTGAGGCCCGCGAATTTTGCGCAGGGCGTATTCCGCTGCTTCCTGTACGCCCACACTTGGGCTTTTGATGTGTTCGCAGAGCATGGGAACGGCATCCTGGAGGCCCTGATCGCCAGCGCTGAATGCCGCGTCGCGAATCGCGTCATTTTCGCCCGACTTCAGGGCTTCAAGAATTGCTTTGTGCTGTGGATTTTCCATGTTCATAGTCATGTCCTGCTACGGTGGGGTCAGCCTCTGACCGTTGTTATGATGGCGTTGGCAATATCATCCACATCGAGAATGAGGTTGGCGAGCTTGTTGTCTACAATCGCCTTGGGCATACCGTAAACGACACAGGAAGCCTCATTTTGCGCTATAAGGCAGCCGCCCTTCTCTTTAAGAACCTTGGCCCCTTCGCATCCGTCTGAACCCATTCCGGTAAGAATCGCGCCAAGCGTGCGTCTTCCCATTGCTTTGCCCGCAGTTTCAAAAAGCACGTTTGCCGAAGGTTTGTAAAGGGCATCTCGTGGTTCTTCTGCAACAAAGATTTCTGGCAACGGGCCGCGCATGCGAATACCCAGATGTTTGCCGCCAGGGCAGACATACGCATGGCCAGTTTTGAATTTGTCACCGTCCTGGGCTTCGGTAACGCCGATCTTGCAAACACTGTCGAGGCGCTTGGCAAACGGATTTGTAAAAGCCGCCGGCATATGCTGCGCAATAAGTATGCAGGCCGGAAGATCCGCAGGCAGTGCCGAAAGAATCTTTTGCACCACTGGCGGCCCCCCGGTGGATACGCCGATTACAACCAGATCGCGCGGCCCGGTGCAGGGCGTTTGCACATAATCCGCAGGCTGCGAAGGCTGAGGGCGTGGAACTGGAACCTGAATTTGATTGATGCGCCTGTATTTAAGTTTGATGATGGTTTTGCGCCGTGCGATAGCCCGCACTTTGCGCTGCAGTTCCGCCCCAAAACACTCCCGGTCGCAGCTCATAGTTTTGGGAATAAAATCAAGTGCGCCGTACTCTAATGCCTTTAATGTGCTTTCCGCGCCGCTCTGCGTGAGAGAGCTGACCATCAGCACGGGAATAGGAGTCTTTTTCATCAACTGCTGCAAAACTCCAAGGCCATCAAGCCTTGGAAGGTCAACATCAAGCGTCATTACGTCAGGATCAAGTTCTTCGGCTTTTTCCAGGGCCTCCTGACCGTTGCGGGCTGTGCCCACAACCTTGATTTCAGAATCCTGCTCGAGAAGTGAAGTAATGGTGTTGCGCATAAAGGTTGAATCATCAACCACGAGGACACTGATCATAGGATAAGCTCACTCCAAAAAATTCTCTCTCTATCTAGTTTTTGTATGCTACGTCAGGCATTATTTTTTTACAAATAAAAAATTACTTGCCAAACTACTCAGTCTCGCTTATGTTCCCTCTCTCAACGGGATGTGGCTCAGCTTGGCTAGAGCGCAGCGTTCGGGACGCTGAGGCCGCGCGTTCAAATCGCGCCATCCCGACCAGCAAAATCAAGGGTTTACGGTAACCGCCGTAAGCCCTTTTTTTGTTTTTACATCAAGCGAATCTTTCCTTTCGAGGATAAAGAGGCGCTCCATTGAAGAATGCGGCAAGCCGGAAGCAGAAATTATGCATCAGCGACAGGCCGTTATTGTCTCGCCACGATGTTTCGCAAAAATAATTTTGCGTGAATAGTATGTATTCTTATCGGCAAGAAAGCCCATTTCTTGAGGGATGCTCAGTACATCCCCCAAGAAACGGGCTTTCTTCTATTTTACGGCAACCGAGGTGGGCCTCGGATGCTTTTGGTTTCGTTGCTCTAGAGGTGCGCTGCGCGTCTAGCTCAGTGAAGCAAGGCGTTTAATGGCTTCTTCTGTATCAGCCGGGGAGCCAAAGGCTGTCAGGCGCACATAGCCTTCGCCAGAAGCGCCAAAGCCAGCGCCGGGCGTGCACACAAGAGCCGTATTGTTCAGCACGTGGTCAAAAAATCCCCAGGAGGTCATGCCGTCAGGCACGCTCACCCAGATGTAGGGAGCATTGACGCCGCCGTAGACGGAAAGACCCATGCCGGTTACAGCTTTGCGCAGGCTTTCTGCATTGCGCTGGTAGCCGTGGATAACGTCCATGACCTGCGCCCGGCCTTCCGGACTGTAGGTGGCGGCAGCGGCCCGCTGCACAATGTAGGGGCAGCCGTTGTACTTGGTGCACTGGCGGCGGTTCCAGAGGCCGTTGAGCGCAACCTTGCCGCCCTTGCCATCGCTGACCTGAAGCGCCTTGGGCACAACAGTATAGGCGCAACGCAGGCCGGTGAAGCCGGCGGTTTTGGAGAAACTGCGGAATTCCACGGCCACTTCCTGCGCGCCTTCAAGCTCGTAGATGCTGTGGGGAACAGAGCTGTCGGTGATGTATGCCTCGTAGGCGGAGTCATACAGAATGACGCAGCCTTCGCGGCGGGCGTAGTCCACCCAACCCTGAAGCGCCTGACGCGAAAGCACAGTGCCTGTGGGGTTGTTGGGGTAGCACAGATAGATGATATCGGGCCGGGTTTTGGGAAAGTCCGGCACAAAGTCGTTTTCCTTGAGGCAGGGCAGGTACACGAGCCTGTCCCACTGCTTGCCGTCAAATTCGCCGGAACGGCCCGCCATGGCGTTGGAATCCACATAGACGGGGTAGACTGGGTCTGTCACAGCCACAATGCTGTCAGCGGCAAAAAGTTCCTGAAAATTGCCCACGTCCGACTTGGCGCCGTCGCTGACGAACACTTCATCGGCGCTCAGGTCAACGCCGCGCGCCTTGTAGTCGTGTTCCGCGATGATTTCGCGCAAAAAGGCGTAGCCCTGTTCCGGGCCGTACCCGTGAAACGTGGCGGCATCGCCCATATCGTCAGCAGCCTTGTGCAGCGCCGCAACAACGGCAGGGGCAAGGGGACGGGTCACATCGCCAATGCCCAGGCTGATGACGCGCTTTTCGGGGTTGGCTTCCTTGAAGGAGGCGACCTTGCGGGCTATTTCCGCAAAAAGATAGTTGCTTTGCAGCTTGAGAAAATTGCTGTTTACGCTGGTCATCACATTCCTCTGAATCAGATGTGGTACGTGCCGGTGAAGACGGTGACGGCTCCGCCGGTCATGTAGACATGGTTGGAAATTTCGTCCCAATGGATGTGCAGGGTGCCGCCTTTGAGCTCCACGTCAAGCTCGCGCCCGGTAAGGTTGTTGAGCACGCATGCAACCGCAACGGCGCATGCGCCGGTGCCGCAGGCAAGGGTTTCGCCCGCGCCGCGTTCCCACACGCGCATTCTCACCTTGGTGGAAGAGATCACTTCCACAAATTCGGTGTTGGTACGCTGCGGAAACAGCCTGTGGTGCTCAAAGCTGGGGCCGATCTTGGGCAGATCAAGGTCGTCTATGCCTTTCATGAACACAACCGCATGCGGGTTGCCCATGGAAACTGCGGTAATATCATAGCCAGCGCCGTCAACCTCGACAGGGCGGGCCACAAAGCGCTGGGCGCTTGTGTCGCCCTCGACCAGCACGGGAATGTTGGCCGGGGTCAGCACGGGTTCGCCCATATCAACCGTTGCGCCGCAAACCTCGCCGCCTTCAAACAGCAACCGGACGATTTTTTCCCCGGCGCGGGTTTCAACGCGGATAACATCCTTGGAAAGGATGCCGTGGTCGTGAACATATTTGCCCACGCAGCGGATGGCATTGCCGCACATTTCAGCCTCGGAACCATCAGAATTGAACATGCGCATGCGCACGTCTGAAGTGCCGGAAGGCAGAATCAGTACGAGACCGTCAGACCCGACGCCGAAATGGCGGTCACTGATCTGTCGGGCAAGGTCGTTGGGGTTCTCGACACGTTCTTCAAAGCCGTTCACATAGACATAATCGTTGCCGATGCCCTGCATTTTTGTAAAGCGCAGTGTTGCAGCCATATATACTCCTTATCATACGGGGGGCCGAAACAGGCTGCCCATAATTATCTTGGCAGTATCACAAATAAGTATTTATTCTGATTCAAGGCAAAAGTAAACACAGTGCGGCGCACCTGCCGTGAATCCAACGTGCGGCGGCGATTTAAGACGCAAAAAAAGCGGAGAGCCGCCAGACTCTCCGCTTGATGACCACTGGCCTTCGCCGTCCGTTGCGGCGAACGGCGAGGCCTGTGGCTCCCTGCGGCAGAACCGCAGGGGCCGGAGGCAAGGGGACCATCTTCCCCCCCGGGATGAGACCCCCTGCCCCCAACTATTTCTTAACGATCTAGTGAGCCCAGAGCAGTTCCGCGTACTTGGGCAGAACCCACAGGCTGTCCTCAACCAGGCGCTCAAGAGCGTCTGCATGGGTGCGGCATTCGGCCATGGCGGGCAGGATGCCGTCACGAGCGGCCTTGGCCTGTTCCAACGCACCTTCGGTGCACTGGGCTTTTTCCACGGCCTTTTCCAGCACAGTCACACCCTTCTGGAGTGCGACAATGTGGCCGCGCAGTTCGTTAAAGTATTCCTCTTCGCTTGCAGCGCCCTTGTCGCCAAGCACGGCGCGGGTCTTGATAACCGCATCGGCGGCCTTGGTCTGGGCTTCCATGCTGGGCGGCAGTACGGAAGAGCGGATCATGTCGGCCAACAGGTTGCCTTCAATGCACACGGTCTTGCTGTAGTTTTCCAGCAGGATGTCCTGACGGGAGAGAATTTCACGCTCGGTCAGGATGCCGTGACGCAGGAAGACGTTCATGACGTCGGGATCGCTGTAGTGTTCAAGAGCGGTAACGGTGTTGTTGTAGTTGGGCAGGCCGCGGCGGGCGGCTTCTTCAGCCCAGGATTCAGCGTAACCATTACCGTTAAAGACGATGGGCATGTGTTCCTTGAACAGGCGGGGCAGCAGGGACTGCAGGGCCGTGTTCAGATCGGTGCCGCCGGCAACCGAAGCTTCAAGTTCGGTGGCAATGTCATCCAGAGCGCTGGCAACAGCCGCGTTCAGGGCGATATTGACCGGAGCCACGGACTGCGAGGAACCCACGGCGCGGAATTCAAACTTGTTGCCGGTGAAGGCAAAGGGGCTTGTGCGGTTACGGTCGGAAAGATCCACGGGCAGCGGAGGCAGGGTGGAAACGCCCACTTCCATGACCGCGCTCTTCTTGTTCTTGGAACCCTTGCCGTTGATGATGGTGTCAAGCACATCGGTAAGCTGTTCGCCAAGGTAGACGGACAGGATGGCCGGCGGGGCTTCGTTGGCGCCAAGGCGGTGGTCGTTGCCAGCGCCCACGGTGCCGAGGCGCAGGGCCGCGCTGTGCATGTGCACGGCGCGCAGCACGGCGGCCAGGAATACCAGGAACTGGGCGTTGTCCACCGGCGTGGAGCCGGGGTTGAGCAGGTTGGAGCCATCAGAATCGCTGATGGACCAGTTGTTGTGCTTGCCGCTGCCGTTCACGCCCGCAAAGGGCTTTTCGTGCACCAGGCATACAAAACCGTGCTTGCCAGCCATGTGACGCATCATGTTCATGCAGAGCATGTTGTGGTCGCAGGCGATGTTGGCTTCTTCGTACACAGGGGCGATTTCAAACTGGCCGGGGGCCACTTCGTTGTGGCGGGTCTTGGCCGGGATGCCCAGCGAACGCAGCTCGTTTTCCAGATCCTGCATGAAGCTCATCACGCGGGGAGGAATGGAGCCGAAGTAGTGGTCTTCCATCTCCTGACCCTTGGGCGAGGTGGCGCCAATCAGGGTGCGGCCAGCCATCAGAAGGTCAGGGCGCAGGGCGGCCAGGTTTTTGTCCACCAGGAAGTATTCCTGCTCGGGGCCGACGTTGGCGCGCACATAGCTGGCCGTGGTGTTGCCGAAGAGCTTGAGAATACGCATGGCCTGACGCGACAGGGCCGATATGGAGCGAATGAGCGGGATCTTGCGGTCAAGAGCTTCGCCCGAGTATGAGTAAAAGTACGTCGGAATGTGCAGGGTGGCCCCGTAAGGAGCGGGGATGATGAACACCGGCACGGAGGGATCCCACGCGGTATAGCCGCGTGCTTCAAACGTGGAGCGGATGCCGCCGGAAGGGAAGGAGGAGGCGTCCGGCTCACCGCTGATCAGCATCTTGCCAGAGAATTCGCTGATAACCTGACCATCAATGGTGGGCGACAGAAAGGCGTCATGCTTTTCGGCAGTGAGGCCGGTCATGGGATGGAACCAGTGCGTGTAGTGCGTGGCGCCGTTTTCGATGGCCCAGTCCTTCATGGCGTTGGCGACAACATCAGCGATTTCGGGGTTCAGGCGTTCGCCGTCGCGGATGGTCTTGGCCAGCTTTTTGAACACATCCTTGGGAAGGCGCTTACGCATGGTGGCCAGGCCAAACACGTAGCGGCCAAAGATGTCTTCCGCGCTGCGGCCTATTTCATCAGCGCTGGTGGGGATGACCGGTGCAGTGTTCACTGCTTTGAACAAAGCCTTTTTACGGGGGGAACTCATACCCTCGTCTCCTTTCTCATGTTGTTGCTAGAATCAGGCATAGCCCGACTAAAGAGCCTCATCGCCGCGCTCACCAGTGCGGATGCGGATGGCATCCATCACATCACTGATGAAAATTTTTCCGTCGCCAACCTGTCCTGTGCGGGAGATGGACACCACGGCATTCAGAACAGTTTCCAGCATGTCATCGTGCAGCACGACCTCGACCTTGATCTTGGGCAGGCAGTCAACCTGCATGGTGGTGCCGCGATACACTTCAGTGTGCCCGCGCTGGCGACCAAAGCCCTTGATTTCAACGTAGTTCAAGCCGTGGATGCCCATGTCGGTAAGCGCGTCCTTAACCTTGTCAAACATGCTGGGCCGGATGATGATTTCAAGCTTTTTCATAGGTCGTTCCTTTGCTGTTTCCCGTTGGACTACAAGGAGTAGCCGCGTTCGTTGTGCTCGCTCAAATCGAGACCGGTGAATTCCTCTTCAGGCGTAACCCGCAGGCCGACAACCGCGTCAACCACATAGAGGATTATCCGGGAAACTATGTAGCAATAACCCCAGGTAGCCACAATGGACACGATCTGGATCCAGGCCTGCTCAGGATTGCCGTAGAACAGACCGTCCGAGTTGTTGATGGCCGCGCAGGCGAACAGGCCGGTGGCAAGCGCACCCCAGGTGCCGCCGATGCCGTGAATGCCGACCACGTCAAGGGCGTCGTCGTAACCGAACTTGTTCTTCAGGAGCACGCCGCCGTAGCAGATGATGCCGCCAACAAAACCGATCAGCATGGCGGGCAGCACTTCCACAAAGCCCGCGCCGGGGGTGATGGCCACGAGGCCCGCCAGTGCGCCGGAGATAGCGCCAAGGCTTGTGGGCTTGCCAGTGCGAATCCATTCAACGAGCATCCAGCCAAGAATACCGCAGGCGGAAGCCATGTGAGTTGTTACAAGGGCCTGACCAGCAAGAGGACCGGAAACCAGGGCGCTGCCAGCATTGAAGCCGAACCAGCCGAACCACAACAGGCCGCCGCCAAGCAGGGTAAGGGGCAGGTTGTTAGGCGTTGCATGCGAGCTGCCAGTGGAAAGCCGCGGTCCAAGAGCCTGGGCACAGGCAAGAGCCGCCGCGCCGGAAGACATGTGCACAACTGCGCCGCCAGCAAAGTCCAGAGCGCCCATCTTGCTCATCCAGCCGCCGCCCCAGACCCAGTGGGCCATGGGCGAGTAGACGAAGAGCAACCACAAACCAGAGAATACAAGCATGGCGGAGAAGCGGATGCGCTCAGCGTAGGCACCGGAAATAAGGGCTACGGTAAGAGCAGCAAACATGCACTGATACCCCATAAAAACCGTGTGGGGCAGCTGGGTGGCGGCAGGAGCCGATTCGCCGCCCACGCCTTTGAGGAAGAGGTAAGAAAGATCGCCGATAATGCCGCCAACATCTTCGCCAAAGGCCAGAGTGTAACCCACAACGGCCCATAATACGGAGATGAGAGCCAGCGCGCCGTAGCTGTGCATGTGGGTGGACAGGATATTGCGGGAGCGAACCAGGCCACCGTAAAAGAGGGCCAGCGCCGGGGTCATCAGCATGACCATGGAGGCGCAGATCAAAATAAATGCAGTATCCGAGGCGTTCATACGGACATCCTTCAGCGTAGTTCGGACCGGCGAGGGAGGCAGGGTGCCGCACAGTGCAGCAGGCTGGTTTCCGTCGTTCCGTTCCGCGTTTAATAGAACCTCATCCTCGTGGGCTGGCGCCATGCCCACACTGCGGCACAATGCCGCAGCAATACCCTGCTTAGGCATGAAGTGTGCCAAATGTGTTTCACTGCGGGGTTTAATTGTGTAACAATATGATTTTATGAACAATTTTATTTTTATAGGCAGACGGGAAGAATTGCAGGGTGTTGGCGTCGATGGAATATTTCTACGTTAATGTAGAAAAAAAGACACCCCCCGGAGCGCCGTTTCGTAGCGCTAGGGGGGTGCCTTTAATAATTGTGTTATTTTGGTGTGTTATATAAAAAAATCAAAAAAATGCAAAAATGTAGAAATTATTGGTACATCTTTGTAATGCTGGTGATCTTCTTTAATAACATACTGAAATAAATTATAAAAAATTCATTTTTGAAGCAAATACTGGCCATTTTTCAAAATACCGTTTTGTAGAAAACGAGAATCTACTCGGTTTCGTCCTTACGGTACACGGGGCGAAAAGCCTTGTAGGTTATGCCGTACTTTTTCATGCGCAGGGCCATGATTCTTTCCGTCAATCCAAGGCTTGCGGCGGCTTTGCCCATCTGGCCCTGGCTGAACTCAAGCGCTTCGGTGATTGATGCGCGTTCCAGCTCGTCCAGCTGCTCCTGCAAACTGCCGGAAAGCCCCTGGCGGATCAGCCCGGGCGTGAGGCCGGAACTTGCCGCAACGCGGCTGCCGTGCAGGGCAGGGGGCAAGTGCTGGGGCAACACAAGGCCCTCGCGGCCCAGTAGCAACACGGCGCGCTCCATGACGTTTTCAAGTTCGCGGATGTTGCCCGGCCAGGTATAGCGTTGCAGCATATCCATGACAGAAAGGGAGAGGCGCACGTTATTACGCCCGTTGGCCAGCGCGTATTTTTTGATAAAGTGGTTTGCCAGCGGCAGAATGTCCTCTGGCCGGAAACTCAGGGGCGGAAGGAAAATGGGGAAGACATTGAGGCGGTAGAACAGATCGCGGCGGAAGGTTTCTTCCTCTACCATTTTTTCCAGATCGCGGTTGGTGGCGGTGATAAAACGCACATCAACATAATGCGTTTCCATGCCGCCAAGACGCTCAAAGGCCCTTTCCTGCAAGACGCGCAGCAATTTTGCCTGGGTCATGAGCGAAAGCTCGCCAACTTCGTCCAAAAACAGCGTGCCGCCGTTGGCAAGCTCAAAGCGCCCTTTGCGCGTGGCGTTTGCGCCGGTAAAGGCCCCACGTTCATGGCCGAACAGTTCGCTTTCAATGAGGTTTTCTGGCAATGCGGCGCAGTTGAGCGAAATAAAGGGCTTGTTGGCGCGTGTGCTGCCCGAATGGATGGAGCGCGCAGCCAGTTCTTTGCCCGTGCCGGATTCCCCCTGTAAAAAAACTGTGGTGCTGGACGGGGCCACCTGCGCAATCTGCGCGTAGACCTTTTGCATCACTTCAGAATTGCCCACAAAGCCGCGCGGCCTAAGGGGCGAGGAGGCTTCCTCATCCATGCGGCCCTGCGATTCAAGGGCCGCATGCCCAAGCAGGGTTGATATAATGGTAAGAAGGCGCATTTCGTCTTCAAGTGTGGCATCGTCCACCAGCAGATGGTCAACCGATAGCGCGCCCACAACCTGATCGTTAAGGCAGATGGGTACGCAGATGAACGAAATCCCCTCCTTGCCCAGATCGCGAGAGCGGGTGCGGTTCAGAAACAGGGGCTCTTCAGATACATTAGATATGTACATGGAACGCCCGGTTTCGATCACGCGCCCGGTGATACCCTCGCCGCGCACGTAGCGGCCCCGGCGGGCCTCAGCGGGTTTGAGGCCGTAGGCAGCCTCAATGCGGATTTCGCCGCTGTTGGGCGAAATAAGCGTGATTGCGCCGCGCATCATGTGCAGATGCTCTGCCATAAGCTGGAGCGCCTTGTTCAGGGCAACCCCCACATCCGTGGCGGAATTGACCACATTGGAAAGATCCAACAAAAGGCGCAGCTGCTCTTCGCGGTGGCTGTCTGCGTTAGCGGGAGAGCGCGACACGGTGCCGGGACGGGGAGATGTATTGCTGGATTTTTGCATGCCGTGCTTATACCTCAGGCCGGGGCAAACATGCAATCCGTCAGGGGGTTACTAGCCGCAAGAAAGGGCTGCCGGGGGGGAGGACTCTTGCGCGGGCTGGAAGGCTGGCTTGGATATAGTGGGGAGTGGAAGGATGGGCTTTGCGGGCAAGAGGAGCAGATCAGATCAGATAACGGTCTAACTGATTTGGCGGCGCAATAGGCTACGATATCAGCAAACGCCCCTGGTTCATGTGATAGCAGCCAACAGATTAGAGGCGCAACAGGATTAGGGAACTCCCAGCTCTGAATATGACCATTGGGAAGCCCCTGCCCGCTGAATTTTATGCCAATTTTAAAAGTCGCTTGACACCTGCCCCCTATTGCCGTAGATACACCCTTCACAGCGCGTCCCCATCGTCTAGCCGGCCCAGGACAACGGCCTTTCACGCCGTCGACAGGGGTTCAAATCCCCTTGGGGACGCCAATTGAATTCAAAGGGTTAACGTAGTTGCCCTATTACTGTATGGCATTGGTTACAATGCCTTGGTTACAAAATGCCTCACGAGCTTGACCCTCGTGGGGCATTACTTTTTCCAGCAGGTTCTCTGCCGCAGAGCCGATCAGGCTCTGGCCCAAAGCCGCCAAGATTCCATCCTGACTTCCATACAGGCCCGCAGACCGCACATAGCGGTCGGTGGTGGTTGCCCGGCTGTGCCCAAGGAATATCTGTGCGCCGTTGAGGCCCATAGCCTTGAATGTCACAGCCGCCGAGCAATGCCTGATGGCATGAAAGCCGAAAGGCTTCACGCCAGCCCGTTTGCAGAGCGTGCCCATAAGCTTGCTGCGCTGCCGAAAGGGTTCGCCCAGCATGCTGTCGCAGTGCACCTGCATGAAGACGTTATCCGCCTTGCAGGGCCGCGTCTCACGCCACCACTCAAGAGCCTTGCGCAGCTCCGGGTGAATGTCGCACCAGCGCACCCGCTCCTGGCCATTCTTGCCCTTGTGGTCAGTGAGCCTGATGCGGCCCTCTTCCAGATTCACATCCTTGCTCCACGAGAGCCGGAACACCTCGTTCCGGCGCGCTCCCGTGAAAAAGAACGTGAGCAGCATGACCAGATCCTGCCCGCTGGCAGATTCGAGCACCTTGACCACGTCTTCTTCCGGCGGAACATACCGTTCGGTATGCGTAGCCTGAAAGGGCTGCACAATCTCAAACGGTGAAACGCTCTGGGGAAAGCCCTCAACGTAGACCTTGCCCCAGTTCCAGGCGGCCAGCAGGTTTTTGCGGTAGACATTGGCCCGCAGCGGGCCGCGCTCGTCTGCCACCTGGGCGAGCAGGGCGTATGCCTTGGCAGCCGAGAGCAGGGTCAGCTTGTCCACGCCGTTGCTGGCGCAGAACTGAAAAAAAGCCCGCATGACGGTTTTTTTCTCAACAAGCGTCTGCTTACTCATGCTGCGCTCCACGTGCGCCAGATACCGCTCGCCCCACTCCAAAAGCAGCTCGCAGCCCGTAGGGGTCTGGCGCTCCTGCTGCTCTCTGGCTCGCAGGGTTTCGTCTTCCTCCCATTCTTTCGCGGCCCTCCATTCCGGGCCACCTTTCTTGCCAGGCGGGAACATCCGGGAGGCAATCTGCTTCCCGTTCACAACGATCCGCGCCATCCACATGTTTCCTCGATCTTTTCTCAGTGTCGGCATGGAAATACTCCAAAACGCGCCCCCACTGAAAACGCCAGCGGTTACCTATGCGCTTGCCGCCAAGTTCCCCTGCTACGCGTTTAACGGTGCGAGGGTCAAGGCGCAGAGCCTGGGCAACTTCTGCCAGCGTCAAGATGGAATCCGGGGCGTGCATTGCTTGCAAACCTTCCGCGTGTGATTGACGGATACGCGGCAGCCGTTGGGGGCGAAGCACCCTACGGATGGCGACAGTGTTTGTTTTGCTTTTCATTATTTCTTACCAATTGCTGTCTTTATCCGTAGCTTCCTGCGTCGCAACGGCTAAAGCGCGGCCCCCGTTGGAGGGTGTAGAAAATCTACTGCGCCAGAGTGCAAACGCGCTCGGCAGGGCATTTGCGGCAGTCATGCTCAATTTCTGCCTGATTACGGCAGCGGAGCATGCGCCGGATGCGCGAAATGGCCTCAAACGGCCCCGCTACCCACAAGGTTACGGCGTTGTGCAGCATGAGGCCGGTTTCTTCCAGCGGCCCGGCTATGCCCATGACGGGCGTGCCGATGGCCTTGGCCATGCCGACCTGCACGGCGCAATCTTTGCCGGAATCGCCCAGGTAGAGCATGAGGTCTGCGGCCGCGCAGGCGGCTTCTCGCTGCTCGGCGCTTACGCAGTTGCGCCCCACGCGCAGCATGCGGCGGCGGTCAGCGAGGGGAGTGCTCAACGAAGGGGCCTCGCGTGTCCAATCCAGCACGGCAAGCCCCTGGAGCCGCCGCATGCGGGCCTGAATCAGCCGCACGGCATGCAGATGACGATAAGAGGCGACTGTGTAGACCTTGAATGCATCTGCGGCGATCATGAGCGTAACTCCGGCTCAACGCGTCCGCCTTCGCTCATGATGCCGGGCAGCATATCAAGCAGATCGTGATGCGTGGCGCGCACAGAAAGGCGCTGCCCGCCCAGGGTAATGTGGTAGGTGCTCGCAACAGGTGCCTGTTTGGTGGCATCAGGCTTGACAGATCGCCCTCTGTCGAAATAAATTCTCTTCATCAGTAGCTCCTATGGAGTTTTGCCCCGCCGTGGTTCCAGCACGTCGGGGCGTTTTTATTTGCGGCCGTATTTTGCATCGTGGGTGGCTTGCGCCAGCTTGCGAAAGCTCAAAATGGCCTCTACCACGTCATTGGTCTCTCCATTGATTCTGGCCATTTCTTCCGGGTCCACATCGCCATCGGCAATGCGCTCTGCCGCAGCCGCCACATACTCGCCAAAATTTTTCACAGTATGAGCCAGGCTTTGCACAAGCTCGCCACCGCAGGCGGCTGGTTGCTGCAGCTTCAAAAAAATGCCCTCGCGCTCGCGGGCCATAAAGGCGACCGGGGCGTCAGAGTTGCACACATCCATAAGCGGCAGCAGCATGTCGGCCCCTAGCTTGTGGCCGGGCTGGCGCGACAGCTCAGACATCATGGTGTTGTAATTGGTGTAGCCAGAAAATTCGGCAATGCTGCGCGGTGTAAGGCCAGATGGCGCTGTTTTGACCATCTGGTGCACCACGGCAGAGAGAGAAGGGTAGGGTTTGATAACGATATTCCCGGCCATGCGATTGCGCCTCCGACTATTGCGTGGTCATAAACGAGAAAATGCGCTGAATTGAAAACGTGAATTAGGCTTGGGCAAGACCAGGGAAATGGGGCTGCCTGGGGGCAGGGCCTCGGCGCTTTCTGCTGGGCAGGGGCAAGAGATCTTCCGGAAAGCCCAGCTTCAGCAGTGTTTCGTGAATTTCAGGGGATACGGTGTCGTTAAAAACAGCATAGCGGGCAGAGGCCGGGCCTTTGCCAATCTGCTGTCCAAGTGCGGCAAAGGTGATGTTGTGCTCGCCCATCCAGTCCAAAAGCCGACGATAGCGCTCAGTTGCCATGTTTCTGCCTCCCTGATAAATTTTTTCGAGTTTTTAATTCCCGCTTAACGTTACCTAGTTTTCAGAAAAACTAACGAGAATTAAGTTAACTGTCAACATGAATCTAGTTAAAAAATGAGATAGCTCAGCTTATGGAATTATTTGAGCGCATTAAGAAGGTCGGCAAGGTTGTTGCCACATCAGACTCTGCGATTGCTTCTGCCATCGGGATGAAGCAAAGCACATTTTCAGGCTACCTGAACGAACAGCGCCAGCATAACCTCTGGCCCCTGTTGCCTCAGATTCTTGAGGCTTTTCCTCGTCTTTCCCGCCACTGGCTATATTTTGGAGAGGGGCCAATGCTGATAGGGCAGGGTGTGCCCCTCGATCAGCCTGTTCCCTTGCAAGAACTTATGCGAACGGCAGAAGGCATTGCGGCGGACTGCCACGGTTCGTGGGGTCAGGTGCTGCGCATGATCGTAGATGGTGCGCGCGAAGAACTGGAACAGCAAAGTGCTTCACCCGATGCGAGCAAAGAGCTTGCAGAGGCCAGAGCTGAAATTGCCCGCCTGCAAAAGAAAACGGAAATGCTGCTCACCAGAACGGTGGAGCTTCAGGATGAACTTTTGAACGTACACAAGGCAGAGAAGGCTGAGCGGGAGAAGAGGGCAGAGAAATCCTCAGCTGAGGAGTCTGTAGGGCGCGCTGCCCACACTGGCCATACTGCTGCCCGCTCGTAGGGTGGGGACAGTAATGAAATTGTATTCCGTGGTTAAAATTGTTGTCGCACGTTAAGTGACAAAAAATGCGGCCCAATTTGCAAGGAACAGTTATGTGTAGGATAGGTGTTTATTTTTTCTTTCTAAGCTGTTTTTTTGCTCTTTTTTGTATAGAAATATTTTTAATACCTACTTGCTTGCTTGCGGAAACGGGGTCGTCTGGGTGGTCGTGGGAATCACAGACAACTATGGCTTATGTGGGGTGGATAAGTACTGCGCTAACACTGGGCGGGCTTATTGCCTCATGTTGGGCCGCTGTTCGAGCAACAAACTCTGAGGAAGCGGCTAAGGAAGCAAAACAACAAACATTAAAACTATCTTCTGCCTTTACTGGGTTAGCGAAAACGTGGAAGATTAAAAATGCTATTGAAGAAATTAATCGTATAAAAGAAGTGAATTGTAGTGAAGGGCGCCATGGTGTTCATTATTTATATGAATCGCTGCGGGAAAATTTGATAGAATATAAAATTGACTGTAAACATTTTCTTACAGATGCAGAATGCACTACAATACAAGAAATCGTTGTATTTCTCAGAGATGCTGAAAACTTGTTTTTACACGATAGCGAGGATCAGCCTGAAATTAATATCCGAGAAATTAATGATAAATTGACATGTTACAAGGATGTAATTGCAGAACTAGCGCAGACAATTGGAAATTCCATTATGGAGAAAAATAATGAATAATAATTCAGATATTTCACTGCTTCTTTTTAAGATTATAGATAAAACATTGGATGGTAGAGTGGAGTGGGTAAAGGGGGTATATTTTAATTCTTTTGTATATAATATGTCGGAAGCAAGTATTTCTCTGACTTTAAGTCCTGGTGAAAACAATGATAGTTATGTTTTTTTTAATATATTGGATGGAACTGGTTTGGTTATAGAATCAATTGGGGAGTCTTTTTCATGGAGTCCAACCAGAGATTCAACTCCAATAAGCTATTTGTATTATATTGCAAAAAGAAAAGCTTTGAAAGTTGATGAAGCTGTTCATAATATAACCAGGTATATTGATTCTCTATAGAATTAATATTGTAACTATAGTTGTGGCTGATAGCACAGAGCCAATTTTTAGATTTTTAACGGGCTTATGTGATTTTATCCGATTGTTACGCCGTCAGATTCTCTTAAAACTAAAAAAATGCCCGACATGTTTGCCCTGCATACGCAATACTTCCCCAACCACGGCGCGGCCCGGCTGGCCATTGTGGATTATGCTCCCAACGGCAAAGGTGTTTCCGGCAAGGATGACTGACGCTGGAATATGTTCTCAGCCGCCGAGGCTGGCCCAACCGATGCCGAGTTGAAGGCGGAAAAGCCGGGCACCCTCTATCTGTCGCTTGAAAAAGCCCCGGCAGACCTGGCGGACGCGGTAGAAGGCAGCGCACCCCTGAAGTAGTAGAGTAGGACAAGCTGCTTATACTGGCCATACTGTTCAGCTTGTGGAGCGGGGGCAGTAATAAGATTATGTAAATCTTTCTTGGGGGACACTTATGCCTGCACGTAACAATGCGATGAGTGAACTGGTTCGATTCTGGCTTGAATCCAGACATGGGTGCCTTGTTAAAGAATCTGTTCCTGTAAAGGTTCCCCACAATTATTCAGATATAGATCTTGTTGCGGTTCGGCCAGACCTGCAGCCATGGAATCTGCCAGATGGTACGCCGATTACCCGTGCGATTGTTGAAACAAAGGACGAACACGACTTCGACAAACATGGGACAGATTTTGGCAAACGCTTAGTATATGACAATTCCGTTCTTGGAAAAAATCTGTACACCCCGGCAAAGATGCGTGTGCATTTCAGTATGCTGCGCGCTGAGCACTACGAGGAAGCCAAGAAATTATTTGGAACAGATGATTTTGATAGGATTTTTGTAGTACACGCATTGAACCAGAACGTCAGAGATGAACTTTGCCCAGGGCTTAAAGATAAAAGAATTCATTTTTTAACAATAAAAGAAGTCATCAAAGATATTCAATCTTGGTATGTCAATTTTGAAAAGAAGAGCACTCTGCGAAATACCCTTGTGGGAGATTTGTGGTATTTACTTTTTGGATACTGCAGTGACAGCTTAACAGATGGAAATTAGGCATCATGGAATTATAACAACGCATATGGATTTTTTATGGATAAAAAATCACAAAAAGATCCGCGTGGCAGCATAATCTCTGAAAAAATTTTAGAAGCCACAAGCGAAAAAATATTCCGAGAGCAGATAGGGATATTTAATAATCCTGGTCTTGGCCAAATTCGATTATTTAACTCCAATCCTAAAGGTTGGTTAACGGACTTTGCCAAAAGTATTACTGAGCCATATGGAACCATTATGCGGCAATGGCAAGAGACCTCGGCGCAGATTGATCGCATAACGAGCTCGTGGAGTAAGTTGAACCCTATTTTGTGGGGAAATTCCTTACCCAGCGCGATGGGGGCCATGGTTAGCCCAAGGAAAGGCCTAAACATTCAATCAAATTTTTTTACTTCCCCCGTGCTACCTCCCAGCATTACAAGCTTTGCTGGACAATGGCAGAAATTATTTCGAGTACCGAATGCTCCAGGTTTGCAAGAGATACTCAACAAATACGAAACTCCAAGCATCAAAGATCACCTGTCAACCACGAGCATAAGTGAACAATTAAAAAGCGAAGTAAAAGAGCTTAAAAAAATTTTACATGAAGATTTTGATAGGGCAAAAACAGTTAGCACAGATGAACTTTCAGCTCTTATTAAGGATATTGAAACGCTCCCTGATGATTTATCATTAATTTCTAAAAACCAGTTTGAAGCTGCATGTATTACTGCAAATGTCTATTTAAATTCAAACACAGATTCATTTGATATTCAACATTTGATAGCTGCATTGCAGCCACATGCTCGATTTCTCTTAAATGCAATCATAAAATACATTATAATTCCAGTAATTATTTTTTATGTTGTTGAATACTACAAAGATATTGCTGCAAAAATTTCTAGCGTTAACGCCTGCAGCTATGCATCCCTCCAGCAGCGCCAGGGGTTTAATGTCCCCATGGCAGAAATTTCAAATCCTAATGGAGCCCGTGTTTACCCCGATTCAACGGATGACATTGCCCCTGTTTATAAATTTGAGCATAAGCAATTTGTGGTACTCATGTGGGATAGAACGAAGGATGGCAAATGGAGAAGAGTTGCTTATGCGTTCGACAAAGATACTAATGCGCCCATTAAATTTGGTTGGATACGAACTAACACATTTGAGCGGATACGTGTTCCAATAAAAAATATTATCGGCCTTTATTCTGAAGAGTACGATAAATAATCATACAATCACTAATATGTGATTTTTATTGAATTTATCACGATCATTTTAAAATGGCATTATAAACGATCAATAAACTAAAAAACATTTATGGAGGTAATTATAATGCTGCGATGTAAAATCATTATTCATTTTCACAATGATGAAAGTTTTTTGTGGGTCGGGCCTCAAGGACAACAGATAATTAGCCAATTTAACAAAGAGTTTTGGGTTTCTGAAGAAGAGAAAGATATACTTCAAGGCAATTTTCCCGACACGCTTAAAGTATTAGAAGAGCAGCAGGACTAGCGCGCTCAAGTTTGTTCCACGAGTGCGCAACCGCCTAAAGTAGCGGGCACTCATGCACATGCTGGCCGCTCCCTTGCAAACGCAATACTTCCCCAACCACGGCGCGGCCCGATTGGCAATTGTTGATTACGCGCCGGACGGCAAAGGTGTTTCCGGCAAGGATGACTGGCGCTGGAACATGTCCTTAGCCGCCGCGTCTGGTCCTAGCGATGCCGAGCTGAAGGCGGAAAAACCGGGCACGCTCTATCTGCCACTTGAAAAAGCCCCGGCAGAACTCGCGGATGTGGTAGAAGGTAGCGCACCCCTGAAATGAGCAAGGAATCTAAATGACTGACAGGGCAGGAAGAACAACTAGCTTTTGACTGAGGAGTATGTACGGCTCGCTGACCACATTAGCCACCCCGCTGCCTACACTTAGGGCGGTGGCAGTAAACTTATCCCACATCGTCTATTTGAAACGGAGCTTTTCATGCAGGATAAACTTGTGGATTTTCTTGATGATACTCTTTTTGGAAACTCAGCATCAGAGGATGAAGACAATACCGTTTTTGATGCATATAAAATGGAACGGTCTGAAATCAAAAGGTTCATTTCAGACGAGAAGCTTTGCATAATTAAGACCTTAAAAGGCTGCGGCAAATCTGCAGTAATTAGAATATCCGAAAAGGTTTTGTCGGATAGCGGAAATATTGTGATTTCGCTTTGTCTCTCAGATCTGACAACTAACGTTGAGAGCAATGACCCAGATGTGTGGGTAAAAGAATGGAAGAAAAGTTTGTATATAAAAATTGCAGAGACCATTGGGGCGCAAAAAGATATCCCAGTTGATGAATATAAGGATGAAGTAAAAAAGTTTTCTCAATCTGCATGTTTGAGTGATTCAAATTTCATAGATTCTATTAAAAAATTATTTTCGTCTATTTCTGCGCTGTCTTTAGCTTCAAAATGTCTTGGAACAGAAGCAAAAGTTGAAATAAAGCGACAAGTAGATGGTAATAACATTACAAAAGAGCAAATTTCAAATATAATTTCTGAATATTTATCAAAGAAAGTCTTTTTTCTTATCGATGATTTAGATCACAACTTTATTAATACTGGTGTTGTAAAATCTAAAATTGTAGGTCTACTTACAGCCTGTAGATATATTGCAAATAAAACGCCTTTACTAAAGTTCAGGTTAACATTGAGACCTAATACATGGAATATTATAAAACGTGAATATCCATCAATGAATAGTCATATAAATCAATATATTGTTGAGTTGTACTGGAGTCGTGGTCAAATTAAGCAATTGTTAACGAACCGTATAACTGGCTATCTTAAACGAAACGGCGAAACAAATTTGCCTACGAATGCTTTTGCCTTGGTCTTTGAAACCGGACCTTGGGATAAAGAAATTAAGGAAGCCCATATTCCGATATCATCGTATGCAAAATGTCGTCCAAGGTGGGCTAAGGAAATTTTTAAATTTGCTGCACGACATGCTCAATCACGTAACAGTAGGACAATATCTTTTGACGACATTATTGAAGCTTCAAATACTTTTGGTGAGACTGCAATTGTTGAGCTTTGTGCTGAATTTTGTTGTGAATTTGAAGATATTGAGAAATACATTAATGCATTTCGTGGACAATATAATTCATACAAATTTGATGAGTTAATTAAAACAATCAAAAACAGGATCATTGAGCCATCACCGTTAAGTACTCGTCCTCAACCGAAAGAAGTTGCGCAAGCTTTATTCTATTGTGGTTTCTTATATGCTCGCGAAAATATTGACAATATATATAAAACGTATTCATTTTTAGAGAAGCCATATCTGTTGACGAAAGATAGTCTTGATGATGGCAAATATGAATGGGAGATTGACTTGATTTTTAGATCTTATCTTGAAATTAAAAATAAAATACATTCAGTATCTAAAGTAAAACGTCGTTTATTTTAGTATATCATTATTTATTCTTGTCTTAATGCATAACTCCCGCATCTCGGGCGGCAATTGCCGCCCCTCGACCTCGCTTTTATAACTCTCCAGGCAGTGGTTCTCGTCGCCCAGGATGAGCGCCACGCCATCCACCAGTCGGCGCGGCCTGATTGGTTATTGTGGATTATGCACCGGATGGCAATGGTATTTTCGGCAAGGACAACGGGCGCTGGAATATCTTTTCAGTTACGTAACAAGGTCATGCGCATTTTTGCTGTCTGTAGGTATACAATAGCTGTTGCACCTTATGGAGATGTTGTTATGCGCTTTTTTATGCTTGTAATGCTGCTCCTGTTGACCTCCTGCGTTGTAGCAGTAGCATCTCCTGTCGATACAAGCCCTGAAAGAATCGTTGCCGCACCAGTTCAAGATATCGTTACGGTTGCCAATCCTGCGCCTGATCCAGCTCCACCCGCACCGCCTTCTCAAATGTCTGCACTCGAAAGAGAGGAAAAAGTTTTTTCCACTCATATTAGCCTCATGGCATATGGTTTTGCCGTGTTAGCTGTATTTGCGGGAATTTTGGCACTAGGTGGCATTATTCTCCCATTTCTTCTTGCTCGGACCTATAAAACTGAAATCAAGCTGAAAGCTGCCTTAATTGCTGGCCATGAGCTTCGGCTGAAAACCCTAGTTGAACAAGGGGAAAAGCACTGTCAGTCTTTGCGCGACATGGCAAAACGCATTGGCGTTACGGAAGCATTTGGCAAAGAAGTGATTGAAGAAGCAATGCACAAGATTCGTTTTGGCACCGGCTCTGAAGTTTTGTGGGGCAAGGCTATTCTTGCACAGGAAGATAAGCAATGGGATAAGGCTTACACGTATTGGACGTCAATTTTGGAAGAGGAGAAGGAGAATACTTCAGCTCTGTTTGGGGCAGCGCTGGCTTGCGCTGAGCTATTTGAGAGACGGAATTATGACCCCACATTTCTGTCGATAGTGGATGAAGGTTTTAGCTACCTTAAGCGCATACCCTACGCCCAAATCAATGCACCAGTTTTGAACCGTTGGGGGCGCTTGCTTTATGATCAATCGTGCGCAGTAACGGATCCCGACGATAAGGCAAATCTACAAAAACAAGCATCAAATAAATATATTGAGGCAACGAAGTGTGACCCTACCTATCCTAATGCGTGGAGCAACTGGGGGGCCGATCTCGCCGATCGCGCAAAAGAGGAGCCTGACCTGACTCGAAAAGCTGACCTGCAAAAGGAAGCCGCAGAAAAAATTTCCAAGGCAATACAGTGTGATCAAAAATGCTTAAGTGCCTGGAATAATTGGGGTAATTTGCTTGTCGACCAAGCGGACGAGGCATCGGACCTGCTAAGCAAGGCCGAGCTGCAAGAACAGGCCATGGATAAGTTCCGCACTGCTACGGAGTGCGACCCCAAGGAGTCAGCCGCGTGGAACAACTGGGGCCGCTTGCTCACTATCAAAGCGGACGAGGAATCAAATCCTGTGCGCAAGGCCGAGCTGCAAAAACAGGCCGTAGATAAGTGTCGCACAGCTGTGGAATGCAACCCCAAGAACTCAGACGCATTGTTGACCTGGGGCTACGTGCTCGCTGACCAAGCAGATGCAACATCAGACTTAGTGCATAAGGCCGCGCTGCAAGAACAGGCCATCGGCAAGTACCGCATTGCTATAGAATGTGATCCCAAGAAGACATATGCATGGAACAACTGGGGAAACATACTTGTCACACAAGCAAACGCGACATCAGATCTGGCACGCAAGGCCGAACTGCAAGAACAAGCCATTGACAAGTACCGCACAGCTATAGAGTGCGCCCCCATGAACTCGATGGCATGGAGCAACTGGGGCCTCTTGCTTGACAATAAGGCTAATGAGGAAATTGACCCGGCACGTAAGGCCGAGCTACAGGAACAGGCCAGAGAAAAGTTCCGCAGAGCCGAGGAATGCTCCAACTCCGAATAGCAGTTACACTGCAAAAGGCCGGGATTCTCCGGCCTTTTGTCTACTCCCGCATCTCTGGTGGTAACTGCCGCCCCTCAACCTTGCTTTTGTAGCGCTCAAGGCCGTGTTTTCATCGCTCATAAGGCAGCGCGCCTTTGAAATAGATAAGGAATCAACATGGCAGACAAAGCTGGAAAAGCGGCAAAACTGATAAGCGCGGCCACTACTGGCCCCATCATGTCTGTTGTAAGCAAGCTTCCCCCATTGATGCCGCCTGTTTTGACTGCTGCTTTTTCTAGCCACCTTGCAGCGCTAGAAGCAGAAGTGCGCCCCCATTGGACGGACTGTTTGGCAGCCGCTTGCCCTCCAAAAGTGCTTGGTCATTCCCCCTTGCTCGATGGCGTTTACCCGTTGGGTAAAGCATATCAATCTGATTTGAATGCAAAAGTTCATTCAATGCTGGAAGGGTGGAGGCAACATTTCGATCCGCTGGCTGAGAATACCCGCATGATTCAGGCTGCCTATTCTGATAATTCTCAGCGGTTGCGCGAGAGTTTTAAGCCAGTTGAAATGCTGGGCGCTTTGAGCATGCCGGAATCTATCTTGAAGGCGCATACAGTCATGCAAGCTGTAGCTGGTTATGCCAACAGCCACGCAGCTCAACTGACACAGATAAAAGATTTTGCCACCAGTTTTAATGTCAACGACATTACGGCATTGACTGCCGGGCTGTTCCCCAAAACTGTTGCAGAGTATTTGCGAGCCAATCCCCTGACAGAAGCCGAGTGGGAAAAAGCCGCCCGCGAATCCTATGCTGATAACGCAGAACAAAATTTGGCTGAAGTAGCTGATGTGCTTGAAGCACCAGAGCAAAATCGCTGGCAGATTATCCAGTTTATTTGGAGCATCCTTTTTCTTTCTTTGCTAGCGGCTGGCGGGCAGGCAATGGCAGCTGATGTACAAAGCTTAGCAGCCAAAACTTTTTGGAATTTTATTAGTGGCATCAGCATGTTGTGGGCATCTGCATATGTGCCACAAGTCCTACAGCATTGGAAAAGCAGCACAGGATCCCCCCCGCCTCTGGCCGTGATTATTGCCTCTGACGGCAGAGACGTGCCCGTGCGCAAAACTGGCAACCCCAACTCTGCAATTCTTCATCGCCTCCCTGTGGGGACGTTAATCCCCTTGGCCAAAGAAGGCACAAAAGAAATGAAGGCCGTGGTCGCAGATATCGATGACAACGGCGAAGTTGTTGAACTAGCCTGGATATCAAGAAGAAATCTGAAGCGGATAAAGATGAAGCAGGCTTATGCGCTGAAAAAGATGCTGCCTCCACGTTAGGCCCAGGCTTTGCGGGTAAGCGAGAGTAGGTTGATAAACCTTGACATGATATCATTAAGTAATATCATTACACCATGAAGCGCAAACATGCCGCCACCCTCACGCAGATTTTTGCAAGGCCTGTCCCAGGTGGTATTAGGTGGGCGGATATTGAGGCGTTATTCATTGCTCTTGGGGCAGAAATAAGCGAGCGAGAAGGCTCAAGAGTATGCGTGTTCCTCTTTGGGGAAATAAAGATTTTTCATCGCCCGCATCCAGAACCGACCACAGACAAAGGGGCGGTTGCTAGTGTGCGAAGATGGCTTGAAGAGCATGGAGTGAAGCCATGAAAAATGTGATGGATTTTGACGGATACAAGGCTGCTATTGCCTATGATCCTGAAATGGAAATGTTCCGCGGTGAATTTGTGGGGCTGAACGGTGGCGCAGATTTTTACGCTTCTGACCTTGCCGGATTACGCCGGGAGGGGAGCGAATCGCTACGCATTTTCCTTGAGGAATGTGCAAAGCATGGCATTGAGCCTCGCAAGCCCAATCGCGGAAATTTTGCCTTGCGCCTTGAGCCTGACGTTTATCATCGCGCAAGCGTTGCAGCAGCCGCGCAGGGAAAGTCCTTGAATGCTTTCATTGCGGATACGGTGAAGCAGGTTGTGGGCTAGAATTATTTGGATCTGGTCAATGTGCAGTCAAAGGCCGCCCATCTCTGGGCGGCCTTTTGTATAATCTGTGGCAGCCTTATTGGTGCTACCGTGCACAGGGGTGAGTTTTCCAGTAGGTTCCCTTATCGTCAGGGGTGCCATGTTCGTTGCACCTGATTACCTTTAGGAATCGTGTTTCATCAGAGTTATTGCGGTGATTGCTTCCAGCCTTCACCAAAAAAGCTCGGATGTCCGTGGTTGGGGGTGTTTGCATGCAATAGCATGTTGTTTTTGTATTTGTCAGAGTCTTTTTAACCAATTCAGAAGTCTTTTCAATGTTTGAAAAATTTGGTGAAAGCATAATAAAATATTTATTTATATTTTTGAATAACTCATGCATCCTTTCAAGCCTGTCTATCTTGTGGAACAATTGATCATAATCCCACCCAGAAGATAACTTTGCTTCGATAAGTATAATTGTATTGTCTGCGCAAATTATGAAATCAAAGTCTTCTTGTGTTCCTAAAATGTCGCAAATTTTGCTTTGATTTCTGGCGTTATGTTTCACATTCTCTTGGTTATGTGTCTCTTTATCTTGGTATAATGTGAGAGCAGCGATAAGCCAATCGATATGGTAGTCCATCGCCCACCATGCATTTTTAAGATCAACACTTAAGAGCTCTTTAAATTCGCCAGCCAAGGTGTCAATAAACCCATCATTGAGAGGCAGGGCCAGATCGTCTCCGTTTCCGCAGCAGTTCCGAATGAGCCAGTAACGTTCTTTCCGGTTAAAAACTTCCAGGCATTGCGTCAGTGTTTTGCGGCTCATGGTTTGTCTCGTGGTGTGCAGTTAAACTTATTGGTATTGTTTGAAAGCAATTTATGTCGTCTATCATACTATTTTTTGGGGTAATTCGTTTGGCATCAACCACCCAACGTCTGTTCAACCTTGCACATAAATAGGAACTGCCGGAATTAGCTCGGCTTTTTTGTGTCCCCTATCATGACGCTTGGTTGAGCCGAGACTTATGGAGTGATACGCCTGAGAAAATAGCGGACAAGCAGGGTCGGAGGGCGGCGATGTCATTACTCCTACTTTTTGTACAAAGCCTTTATTCCTCGAATTCCAAAGTGCAGTCGTGGCCTGAGCTTTTATCGTAAAGGGTAATTTCAATAATTTTGTCCATGAGTGTAGGGCCAACCTCATTCTGTGCGTCAATTACTTGCTTTTTTACGATATCTCGATTCAACGGATGGCAAGTCTTCAAGTTATCTTCACAGTATTTTGCTGTTGCTGGATAACCGAAGTCTGAGCGGCTTTTGGCTGCATTTTTCCAAAGGATTGCAATCGGCTCACCCCGTTCATGTCGACCAAATCCACCGCGCAGAATGTCGTTGTAGGCATTCAGGTTGTGCCCTGTCCTAAAAGTAAGATCCTTTGTGAAGACCTCCTCCACCTCGCAGAAGAAGCCCTCAATGGTGTCAAACCGTGCGCCATCAATTATAAATTTTTCTCGCATATTGCCTCACGTCTAGCTCGTTTTTCCATCATGTTTGCTCAAATGTCACAATTGAGCAATTTGCCGAGGAGTCTACTATGTTTGGCAGAGTAGGGGCTTTTCCCCCTATCTCTGCGCTGGGTTGAGCCGATATTTGAGAGTTGGTATGTATGAAAATCGAGCAGGGTATAGAGCGAGGCGTATGCCTCACAGTTGGGAGAGGGCGAACCACTTGGCTTAGTGTACATAATCAACCTGGGGGAAGTATGCAGAAGGTCGTTTTTTTCACGATTGCCATTGCCTTTATTCTTTGTGCTGGCTGTGCCCCCCAAAAGCCAATGACACCAGAAGAAATCGCCGCAGAGCGAACCCGGCAAATGGCGATGATTACCCGTAGCTATCCTGATAAAAAGCCAGAAGAGGTCCTGCTTGCCTCGGCCAGAATATTCAGTCTTGCCGACGACGATTACACCGTGAGCCATTCACCGACGGCTATCCAAGCTCAACGGAATTGGATGATTTATCTTGTGATTTCAGCAGCAATGGGGACTGACACCTGGATCGTTGAAGTCACACCAGACGGGGATGGAACAAAGGTTATGGCGAGACATTCAGGCCAGGCCTCAAGTGTTACAGCAATGGCGGTACCCACATCTAATGGTGGGATGTCCACGACAGCCGTCACCTCTCCAGCAATGCAAAATATGACGACACGCCCAGCCATCTATCAACTATTCTTCGCTCGACTTGATAATCTATTAGGAAAGCGTTCAGATTGGGTGACTTGCAAAGACGCAAATGCCCAATTTACTGATGGCTTTCTTGACCCGTTTTGTACTGTGGCGAATGACAGAACCCCTGATGGAAAATCCTCTGCGCAACGCCAGGAAATTGAAGAAAGGAACAAGCCAACGAGCGGTGTTTCAATTGGTGGATAGGCGCTCTGTCAAAGTGGATTGATTCTTGTTTTGGGTGAGTCATCACAAATAATATCATATTTTTTGGGGGCCTGTATGATTAACTACTTTGATGATGAGGACAAAAGGCACTGGCCATGGAGAGCAGTCCAAGTATGGCAGATTTTGGTCTCCAAGGCCGTTAATAAACAGCTCATGACCTACGGCGAGCTTGCAAATATACTTGGGTTTGAAGGGGCTAGAGTTCTCGCTCATCCTTTGGGGCATATTGCTGTTTATTGTAAAAAAAATGGCCTTCCTCCGTTAACATCACTGGTTGTCAACGTAGGTGGTTCACCAGGGGATGGATTTCCCGACAAGGAAAAATACTCCCCCCTTGATGAAGCAAGGTTTCGAGTGTTCACCCTCGAATGGTATAAGATTGTACCACCGACCGCAGAGGAGTATGCAGAGCTTGGAAGCGGGTTCGAAAAGGCTAATTAAAAATAGTCAGTGGTAGATTGTCGTTATGCTTTTAGCGAGTGTTGCTCTATGATCTATGGATAAGGCCGGGTTTCTCCGGCCTTTTCTCTACTACTCCCTCATCTCGGGCGGCAACTGCCGCCCCTCGACCTCGCTCTTGTAGCTTTCCAGACAGTGATTCTCATCGCCAAGGATGAGGGCCACGCCATCCACCAGGCGGCGTGGCCAGCTGCGCACGCCGTGGATATGCCAGCGCCAGCAGTGGGCGCTGATGGTTTCATCCGCCCACCACAGGCCAGCTTTTCGGCAGCGTGGCCACAAGGCCACCAATGCCGCCACAAAGCCCATAGCGGCATTGGCAGCCTGATCCAGCGCGATCAGCAACTGCTTGGTGTTGTGCACCAGAACGGCCTTGCGTGAATCTGTCATATGGCCTCCAGCTCCTCAGCAGTAGCGCCCCGAGCCACAGCTTCGGCCAGTGCGGCCTTGCGCGCACCACCTTCCGCCATGCGCGCCGCCTTGTGGGCCACAGCGCCGCCCGTGTACAGGGCAAGGAAGGATTCCGCCGTGAAGGTCAGGCGCACCAGCTCGCCCTGGCCGTCCTTCCAGTTTTTATAGGCGTTCCAGGCCACAGACTCCGGCAGCCCCTTGCCGCCCATCTGGGCGAGCAGGGCCACGTTGGCCGTGTCGGCAAAGTTCTGCTGGTCAAAGGCGTCATAACTAAAATGGTAGCTCACGCCATCCACGGCGTATTCAAAACCCGCTATGATAGCCGCCGATGTGCCAGCATCGATGGCGGCGCGTTTTGCTTCAACAATGGATTCAACCGGCCGTGGCGGTTCTTCCCCGGCCTTATACGGCTTGCCGTCCCATCCGCGCACCACCTCATAATTCACCTCGACACTGCCGGGGAATGGTTGCGCGTCCCACATCTCAATATCACCAGCGGCATTTTTAATTACATAGGTAGACATTAGTCTGCCCCTTCATCGTATATGAATGTCATAGCTAAATTGTTTGGGACATTACCATTAATCCACACTGCGTCACCCTTACGCACAGCAACGGTGCAAATAAGTGTTTGCCCACCTGCCGAAGCCCACTGGATATCGTCAGTTGTGTAACTTTCTCGACTCAGTCGGATATACTGTCCTGCTGCGGACGCTACGCCGCCAAACTTAAAAGCCCCGCTGGCGGGCGCTGCCGGGGTATTGCTGCCATATGCTGGCACAGCAACAGATATAGCTCTGGCGCTAGGTTTGCCGCAGTTCGCAACTTTGGCGGTACCTGTGCGCGTCATGTTATCCATATCCAGATTTGCCTTGCCCGCCAGACCTGCCATGTAATTCGACCAGTCGAACACGCTGGCGCTGTTCTGCGCTGATGCCAGAACCACAAAATGCCGCAGGCGTATCTGTTCATCTGTGACTGTGGTGGAATTTCCGTAGATAGAATTGCCTCGTGACAAGTCAATGGCTACTACTGAGGCTTCCCCACCCCCACCTGCAAATCTGGTAGCTTCGCTAACTTGTGCAACTATTCCAGAATGAACGCTATATTGCGGGCCGGAATCACTCCCATATATATAACCCAAGGTACCCGTGACATTCGGCAACCCGGCCTTATAACTCTTGCCCATCTCCGAGGCGCTTGCGGCCTGCGTGATGGAATCGCCGTCTTTCAGCAGCGGCACCTTGAATTTCTGGGCGTCTGCATCCAATGCGAATTTGGCGCAGTTCCCCGTCAGGGCCACCTGGGCGGCAAAGGCCGCATAGGTGCAGGTGAGCAGCTTGCCGCCAACAAGATACGTGTCGTAAAACTCCCTGAATTGTTCACGCGTGTATTCCGCAGCGTCAGCCGGAACGGTGCCGTTGGGCACGTAGCCCTCTGCCGCCGTGATACTCATAATACTACCGATCAGGGTTGTGCTGATGGCGGTGATGCCTTGCTCCGCAGCATCCAGCCGCGTGCCGTGATCGGCGGACGTTTCGCCCAGAGTGTCCACGCGCTGGCCAATGTCATTCTGCCCGGTCGCAAGCTCTTGCAACTTGATCGATGCCGCCTCATCAGCCTCAGAGCGTTCAGCTTTTTCGGTTTCCAGCGCGCGAGCTAACAACTCAAAGCTCCCGGCCTGAGCCTGGTTTCCGGCTTTGAGTTCCGCCACCTCTCGGCCCTGAGATTCCAGGGCCGAGTCCACCTTTTTTGCATGTGCATCCAGCATGTTCAGTGCCCCTCCAATACGGGGCACGTCCTCATCCTGCATATTGCTCAGATCAGGCAACGGCAGGGCCAGATGGGCTGTCTTGTTGTCTACCATGTTGCCTCCTAAGCCACGGCCATAAGCCGCACGTCCTGCACCTGCGGCCGGGCCGATATTGTGCCGGTGAGGGTGAGCCTCACCTTGATGAGCTGTGCGCCAGCAAGGTCATGGGTAAAGCGGAACTCGACCAGACCATCGCCCTGGTTAACGGTCGCGCCTGCCGTCATTGCTTTCCACGCGCCGCCGTCGATCTGGATCTCCGGCGTTACGGTCGCGCCGGAAGGGATAACTGCGTTGTAGATCAACACTGCCCGGGCGGCCCCGGTGGCCGGGATGCTGCGGCTGTAATAGTCTGCCGATTCCTGCACCGTGCCCGCCAAGAGTTGCGAGCCGGGCCAGAGCACGGGCGACCCCTTGGCATCGCCCACCAACTTGGCAGATACCTGCACCGCACCGGTTACAGGCTCGGCAAGGCGCACCGGCTGCCCCTCGGCAACGGTGAGGGAAGTGCCGCTGGGGAGTTCCAGGGCGTACTCCACCCGAGTCTTTGAGGTCGGCGTTTCCGCCAGCGCCCTACGGGGTATTTGTAGGGATAATAGCACAGAGTGAGTGTATTTTGTCAACTAAGCTAGTGAAGTAGCAGGAGGTGTGTGATAGGCTTGGATGGTATCAGGACGTGCGGAGAGGGATTTGGGCAGGAAAATATTTTTTTGTGAAAAGTGCTTAGGACTTCTTCACAAGAAATATAAGCTATTATGTAGAAGTAACTAGCAAGACGGAATTTTGTTCAGCCAACTCTGAATTATCACATACAGAACAACGGACATGCAAAGTCTGTAGAAGAAAGAGCAGCATAGGAAAAAAAGGAAATATATGGGTTCCACTACTACGAAAGAGTTCCTGAGTCTTGTCAGGCAGTCATTTTTAGGGCATGTTAAATAATGATTTGGGAGCGCCGTTGCAAAAAAAACTGAATTGTACGTCATTGCGGGTTGTTTTTCCAACGGATGTAGTTTTAGAATATGATGGGAAATATCATACAATTTATAAACTGAGGATGTATCTATTATGACGGACAGTGAAAAGCTTATAATTTATAAGTCATGTGTAAAAAATGTTCGCTCTCATGAAAAAGCTTTTAAAGCCATAAATATGGTTATAAATAATTGTATGTCAAAAAATGACATGGAAGGTGAAAAAATACATACAAAAATAGCTGCTTTGCTTTTTTGTAGTTGGGCAGAATCTTTTTTTAAAAAATTGATTCATACACCACATGGTTTCACAACATCCGAAATAATAAGGATTAACAAAGTTACAAATGTTTATGGTAAGTGGATTAAATGTTTAGAAATAGCTTCTGCAAAAATAGCTACAGATGACAACGCTACAAAACAACATATAAAAGAATACTTTGAATCATTATGTAAAGAATACATTGAAAAGCCTAGCCATCTTAGGAATAGAATTGCGCACGGTCAAATTGAAATTGCACTAAACAGCACAAATACTGCAATAAACATTGACCTTACAAATAAGCTTGAAAATTTAAACATAGTAACCATACTGCAATGGAAATCAGTTTTTGAGCTTGTTTCACAAGGTATACTATACTTAATAGAGTCGTGGAGCAAGAGAGGCCCCGAAGGCTATACACAAAAAGTTGAAGAAATAAATACGAGAATGGCAAGTGTTGAGTCATGGACTATTGAGAAAAAAAGAGAGAATATTCAGCGTAAAAAAAGATTCCAAGCGACTGAAAGATATAGTTAATTAACTATCTCCCTCAGTCGCCTAGAATCGAACTAGGATCTTCACAAACCACCTACATAAGTAGGCATGAATGTGTCGCTCGACCATATTGAGCTACGACTGCCTTATAAGATTACTTAAAATGAGATATATCGTCAACAAGAAAGCGCTTTTCTTAAAAGGGCATTTCAAATAACAAGCCTCTATCAAGAGCAACAGCAAGTCTAATCAAAATATTTTCACAACATTTCATTTTGTAGGTATATCTGTGGGTATCACCAATTTTATAGAAAAATTTCCTAACAATACCTAGATATTAACACAAACATCGTCGCCCCTTGGGGACGCCAATCAAGAAAGCAAGCTCTTACGAGAAATCGTAGGAGCTTTTTTGTATGTAGAGAACCCCCCGCTAGGCGGGGGGTTCCGTAAAGCTTAAAGCTTTAAGCATGTCAGCAAAACTCCTTTTGATTTGTTACAACAACTTGCGGTCTGGCAACTGCAAACGGAACAAATCAAAAGGAGGTCACAATGGGTGACGCAAAAAGTTTAGCTCACACAAAGTGGAACTGTAAATATCATATCGTCTTTGCCCCAAAATATCGTAGGCAGGTATTTTATGGAGAGAAAAGGCGAGCGGTAGGGGATATTTTGCGTAAGTTGTGTGAATGGAAAGATGTAAAAATACTAGAAGCAGAATGCTGCCCTGATCATATCCACATGCTGCTTGAGATACCCCCTAAAATAAGCGTATCGAGTTTTATGGGGTACTTAAAAGGTAAGAGTAGCTTGATGCTGTATGAACAATTCGGCGATCTAAAATTTAAATACCGCAGCCGTGAGTTTTGGTGCCGTGGTTTTTATGTAGATACAGTAGGAAAAAACACGGCAAAGATTCAAGATTATATAAAGAAACAGCTGGATAGGGATAAACTGGGTGATCAACTGAGTCTCCCGTACCCAGGAAGCCCGTTTACGGGCCGCAAGTAACAGAAATGCAAATGTCAGATCGTGCATGCGCCTGCTAGGGCGCAGCTGGTAAGAGAGCCTTACAGGCGCATATGAAAAAACCCCGGCTATGCCGGGGGATATTTATTCGCTTTTTGAATTATTGTCAGTCTTGGGCGCGCGGACGGCTTCATATCACTTGAAAACAACATAACAATACTAATAGTATTCCATATAAAAAGAAGGTAGTAAATTTTTAGAGAATTCCTTGGATTTTGACCTAGAGGGCCATTATGTCAAACCTGCCTGATAGCTGCGTGGCTCATGTCTATTGCCCCGAGAATGGGGCACCTTTCCGCGCACAGCCTCTTTCTGAACATTTGCGCAACGTCGCTGACCTGGCATCATCAGCGGCAGCCAAGGTCGGCTTGCCCCTGACAGGTCATCTGGTTGGCCTGCTGCATGATTTTGGCAAGTATTCAAAAGAATTCCAGAATTATATTCTTTCCGCTGCTGGCTGCATTACTCCTGGTGAGCCGGGCTACACCGATCCCATAACTTGCAAAGGGAAGATCAATCATGCTTTTGCTGGAGGGCAGCACCTATGGGAGCGCCTGCAAGGCAATGATTTGAAAAAAGCGATTGCCCGGATGCTTGCACTGTGCATTCTGTCCCACCATTCAGGGCTAAAAGATTGCATATCCCCGGACGGCAAGGATGCATTTACACAGAATTACATGGCCCGTCCGGAGGAAAAAACGCACCGTGACCAGTGCGTTGAGCGCTGCGATCAAGCATTCCTTGAAGAAATAGAAAATGAAATCTCGAATGCACTTTTATTGGAAGTGCGAGCAGTTATGATGAAGCTGCGTGAGCGAGTCATGAACAAGCAGCCAGCAAGTGCGGATATCAATGACCAACGGGATTGCGCAAACAGTCGTGATTTTCAGCTTGGATTGCTGGCGCGTTTTTTATTCAGTTGCCTGATTGATGCGGATCGTACTGACAGTGCAGATTTTGAAGATCAAAAAGGGGCGGAAATTCGGCGCAGCGGGGTCAGGCGTCCTTGGGATGCTCTGGTGCAGCGTTTTGAAGCAGCCTTGGCCCAAAAGACCCCGCAACACGCCATCGACCATATCCGGGGCGATATTTCTGCCCATTGCGCCCATCGTGCCCAGGATGCGCCGGGAATGTTCACTCTCACTGTGCCCACTGGCGGGGGCAAGACGCTGGCCAGCCTTCGTTTTGCCCTGCTGCACGCGCAAAAGCACCAGATGGACAGAGTCATCTATGTTATTCCTTATACATCCATTATTGACCAAAACGCCGATGTAGCCCGAAAAATTCTTGAGCAGGGTGAGGCCCCTGGATCCATAGTGCTTGAGCATCATTCCAGTTTTATGCCCAATGAAGATTCTAACGCTGAAGAAGTCGCCAGCCGGTGGGAAAAACTGTCTGAAAATTGGGATGCCCCCGTGATCTTCACCACCATGGTGCAGTTTCTTGAGAGCCTGTTTGGCGCAGGCACAAGCTCCGCCCGCCGCATGCATAATCTTGCACGTAGCGTGATAGTGTTTGATGAAGTGCAGACTGTCCCTGTGCGCTGCTTGCGTATGTTTTGCAACGCTGTGGATTTTTTGACCGGGCAATGTGGTTCTACCGCAGTGCTTTGCACTGCCACGCAGCCGAGGCTGGGCAATCTGCCGCATCCGCTGCGTGGCAGCCTTGATATACAGCCCGGCATGGAAATCGTGCCAAAGGTGCCAGACCTGTTCACACGCCTCAAGCGCACGACATTTTTTGACCACTGCCATACCGCCATGGGGGCAGAAGATGTGGCCGCGCTGGCGCAAGAAGAGCAACAATCCCACGGCTCATGCCTGGTGGTTTGCAATACCAAGCGAATGGCAGAAAAGATTTATGCGCTTTGCGCCAAACAGGAAGTTATAAACTTCTACTACCTTAGCACCAACCTCTGCCCGGCGCACCGCATGGAAAAGCTTGAAGCCATGCGAGCCGATTTGAAAAACGGGCGTCCTGTGCTTTGCGTAAGCACGCAACTCATTGAGTGTGGCGTGGATATCAGTTTTCGATCTGTTATTCGCATGGCCGCTGGTCTGGATTCCATCCTTCAGGCGGCAGGGCGCTGCAACCGACATGGGGAAAATGAGCCGGGCAGGGTGCATGTGGTACTGGTGAAGGCAGATGCAGAAAATCTGGACTGGCTGAAAGACATTAAAGATGGTCGGGATATCTTTCTTGATACAGTGCGCCTAAAGTATGCACAAGAACTTCTGGAATCTGGCTACGATTTCACCATGCCGCAGCTGGTTGCAACATATTTTGACCATTATTTTCATCGTAAGGGCGCCGTGCTTTCTTATGCGGCAGGCGATAATAATTCTTTGCTTGATATGCTGGGCAGTAATCAAGGTGCTGGCAATAAGAATCCATTCCCCATATTGGGGCAATCATTCAGCGCCGCAGCAAAAATTTTCAGGTCTATCGACTCAGCATCAAAAAGTATTTTGGTGCCTTATAAAGATGGAGAGGGCATCATTGCCGCACTTTGTTCATCAGATTTGCTGTATAAAAAATATGAGCTTTTACGTAAGGCTCAGCGTTTTTCCGTAAACATTTTTCCACATACAGAACGCGATCTTATACAGAAAAATGCCTTGTATCCCATTCAGGATAGTGGCATGTTTGCTCTGAGACCCAACTTTTACTGCAATGAACAGGGCGTTAGCGCGCAATCAGAGCAAAAACTGCGTCTTTGTAATTACTGATAGGAGGATTGAGTGAATAACGACATATCCTTTACTGTTTATGGGCGTTATGCCCTGTTTTCTGATCCTGTAACTCGAGTCGGCGGCGAAAAATGTTCTTACCATATTCCCACCTACGAGGCCCTCAAGGGAATAGTTAAATCTATATATTGGAAGCCTACGCTGATTTGGGTGATTGACAAGGTACGCATTCTGCGTCCCTTTCGCACGCAAACCAAGGGCGTAAAACCAATCAGGCCCACCAAAGGCAGTAATGATCTTTCCATCTATACCTATCTGGCTGATGTTGCCTATCAGGTAAAGGCCCGTTTTGTATGGAACGAGCACAGGCCGGAACTGAAGCAAGACCGGATTGAAGGCAAGCACTACGAAATAACCAAGCGTATGCTGGCGCGCGGTGGCCGACAGGATATCTTTTTGGGTACGCGCGACTGTCAGGGGTATGTGGAACCTTGCAGGTTTGGCGAAGGCCCCGGTGCGTATGATGACCTGGAAGAGTTGGCCTTTGGCCTCATGTTTCACGGGTTTGATTATCCTGATGAAACCGGAAACTCCAGTTTTGGCGCACGGTTCTGGAAGCCTGTAATGCGCAAGGGGATAATTGAATTCCCTTCGCCGGATGATGCCTCCCTTTTGCGCAAAGAAATCCGCCCCATGAAGCCCAAGGCGTTCCACCCCGGCAAAAACTACGCTGGTTGTGATGAAGAGGCGCTATCCCTCCTTTTGCAGGAGCCAGAAACCGTGGCATATCCTGATGTCCGCAGCCTGCTTTCTGACGGCGGCCCGCAAGGGGGTACGCTGTGAGCTGGATGCAAAAGCTTTTTGAAACGTATGAAGCCTGCTCCCAAAATCCCGCCTTTGTGGACCCGCCACAGGCGGAGAATGGCGGCAAAGAAGCCCCTGCGCTTATGCCCGTGAGCCATACCAGCCAACAGGCACATATTCATGTCGTCATTGACGGGGCTGGAAATTTTGTGAGGGCAGAGCTGCTGCCGTTGAAAATGCAGTTTATTATCCCGGCAACCGAGGATTCCGCAGGTCGTACCAGCGGAGATTCCCCGCATCCTCTGGATGATAAAATTCATTATTGCGCCAAAGACTACTCTGGCGGCAAAAAGAATCTTTATAGCTTGTATGCCGCTCAGTTGCAGGCATGGTGCGATTCTCCCCACAGTCATCCAAAGGCCAAGGCTGTATATGCCTATGTTTCGCAGGGGCATCTGGTGAATGATCTGCTGAAATGTGGAATTTTGCGCGGCGAATCAGCCAGCTCCTTGCAGACGGAACCAACCGAGGCAGACAAAGAGAGCGGCGCAGACAGCATCTTTAACAGATTGCAGCCCAAAAAAATTGGCAACGCCACGGTGCGCGACCAGGGGGACGCCCTGGTGGTATGGAGCGTGGTAAACCTGCCTGATGACATGGAACCGCGCACATGGAAGGACACCAGCCTGCAACAGGCATGGATGGCCTACGATGCATCCATGATGGAGCAAAAAGGCCTTTGCATGGTGCAAGGGGTGGAATGCGCTGTTGCCGCAAAGCATCCGCGCAATATCCGCCGCCCCGGTGATGGTGCGAAGCTTATTTCCTCCAATGATTCCGCAAATTTTACCTACCGTGGGCGCTTTCTGGAGCCGGAGCAGGCCTGCACCGTTGGCTATGAGGTGAGTCACAAGGCGCATAATGCGTTGCGCTGGCTCATAGCGCGGCAAGGCTACCGCAACGGGGATCAGGCTGTTGTGGCCTGGGCTGTGAGCGGCGCGCCTGTGCCTAATCCTTGTGAAGATTTGTTTGATCTGAGCGCCGCCGACTTCTTGCTTGATGACGCGCCTGAGGTGCAGGCAGAGAAGGACGCCGCCCAGCCTCCTTTTGTTCCTCCCGTAAATATGGGGCTGGCCTTTGCAAAAAGGCTGAACAAAGCCCTCGTGGGATACAAGGCTGATCTCAAGGAAACTGACGGCATCGCCATCATGGCTATGGATGCGGCCAGCCCTGGTCGGCTTTCTGTTACGTTCTATCGCGAGCAGATGCTTAAGGATTACCTGTACAATCTGGAAAGATGGCAGGAAGAATGCGCATGGGTCTTGCCTGTGCGCATAGAAGATGCGCGCGAAGGCCAGAGCAAACCCAAAACGCGCACTGTTTACGCGCCCCTTGCCCCCACGCCAGAAACCATTGCCCGCGTTGCATACGGCAGGCGTATTGACGACAAGCTGCTCAAGGCAACTGTAGAGCGGTTGTTGCCATGCGTTGTTGATAGGGCAGCTTTGCCGCGCGATATTGTTGAGAGCTGCGTGCGCCGAGCCTGCAATCGCGCGGCGCATGAGGCATGGGAGTGGGCTGAAGTGTTGGGCGTTGCCTGCGCCATGTACAGGGGCTATTTCGCCAGACACATAAAAGAAGGGGAATACAGCATGGCACTTGATGAAACGCGTAACTCCCGTGACTACCTCTTTGGGCGGCTTCTGGCGGTTGCGGAATATATTGAACGTTCCGCTTTGAATTGCGCGGGAGAAAAACGTCCCACCAATGCCGAGCGGTTGATGCAGCGCTTTGCCGACCATCCTTTTGCCACATGGAAACAGCTTGAGCTTCAGTTGCAGCCGTATATACAGCGGCTGAAGAGCAGTTCCCATGCCGGGCTGCTTAAACGGCCCCAAAAGGCCTGGAAAGAAATTTACGATAAATTTGACCCCGAAGAATTCACTTCTTCAAACAAGCTCAGTGGCGAATTTCTGCTGGGCTACCATTGTCAGATGTCAGCCTTGTACGCCACGGCTGATAAAGAAAGCACCACTGAAGCCAATGACCAGCAAGGAGCGTAACATGAGTCTGCAACACAAGATCGACTTCGCCGTTATTCTCACCGTAGATCACGCCAACCCTAACGGCGATCCGCTCAACGGCAACCGTCCCCGTACCGATTATGATGGCTATGGGGAAATCAGCGATGTTTGCCTTAAGCGCAAGATCCGTGATCGGCTCATGGAGCAGAAGGGGACGCAAGTTTTTGTGCAGTCGGACGACCGCAAGCTGGACAACATGGCCTCGCTCAAGGAAAGGGCCGAATCTGCGGAGCACGGCCTTGGCAAGGATGCTTTTAATCCCAAAAAATGCAGCAAGGAAGAAACCGCCCGAAAGGCTTGCGCCAAGTGGTTTGATGTGCGCGCTTTTGGGCAGCTTTTTGCTTTTGGCAAAGATGGCGATGCAGCGGGGGTTTCCATTGCTGTGCGCGGCCCGGTGAGCATTCACTCGGCCTTCAGCGTGGAGCCTGTCAGCGTTGCAAGTATTCAGATCACCAAAAGCGTCAGCGGCGAGGGCGATGGCAGCAAGCGCGGTTCGGACACCATGGGCATGAAGCACCGCGTGGATAAAGGCGTGTATGTTTTTTACGGCAGTATGAATCCGCAGCTTGCCGAACGCACCGGCTTTAGCGATGAAGACGCCGCCGTGCTCAAGGCCATCCTGCCCAGGCTGTTTGAAAATGACGCTTCGTCTGCCCGTCCGGAGGGCAGCATGGCAGTCAATCAGGTGTTCTGGTGGCAACACAACTGCGCTTCCGGGCAGTATTCATCCGCAAAAGTGCATAAAAGCCTCACGGTTAACCCCGATGGCAGCTATACGCTCAACGGCGAGGCAACTCCGGGGTTGAAGGCTGAAACCATTTCAGGTTTTTAATGCACCCCCAAGCCGATTCCATCCCCATATCGGCTTTGCAGCACTATCTGTTCTGCCCCCGGCAGTGTGCGCTCATCCATCTGGAACAGCTCTGGACGGAAAACGTGTACACTGCCGAGGGCCGTCTGCTGCACGAAAAAGCCCACAGCAACGCATCTGAAAGTCGCGGCGACTGCAAAACTGTTTCAGGGCTGTTGCTCTGTTCGCGCGCTCTTGGCCTGACAGGGCAGGCAGACGTTGTGGAGTTTCATCGGCACGGCAATGTCTGGCAGCCGTATCCTGTCGAATACAAGCGGGGCCGTCCCAAAAGCATGGCGGCAGACCGCATTCAGCTTAAACTGGATCGGGAGGATGGTCGCTCCCCGTGCGGGAGCGTGGATTGAAGCTTGAGTGACGAAGGCGCGGCCATGGGCGGATCAACGTCGCTCCCCGTGCGGGAGCGTGGATTGAAGCAGGGCTGAGCATGTCAAGGATAATAGGGTTGCTGGTCGCTCCCCGTGCGGGAGCGTGGATTGAAGCCGCGTGCGATTCCGGTCATAAACGGCGGCGGCTTGTCGCTCCCCGTGCGGGAGCGTGGATTGAAGCAAACCACGCCTGGGCTTCATCGCGCAGGCCTTCTGTCGCTCCCCGTGCGGGAGCGTGGATTGAAGCCCTTTCCACCATGAACGGCGGCGGCATCATTGAAGGTCGCTCCCCGTGCGGGAGCGTGGATTGAAGCGCCCCACATTTCGGCGCGCTTGTTCAGATAGCCGGTCGCTCCCCGTGCGGGAGCGTGGATTGAAGCAATACTACATCTGGTGAATTTCTTGGGGTACTTCGTCGCTCCCCGTGCGGGAGCGTGGATTGAAGCGCACACCAAGCAGGGCCATGCGCCGCCGCCGCTGTCGCTCCCCGTGCGGGAGCGTGGATTGAAGCCACCTCTGTGAGCGCGGTATCCGGGCTATCGCAAGTCGCTCCCCGTGCGGGAGCGTGGATTGAAGCTTTCCCTCGCCCTTGCCTGCCTGCTGATCCTCACGTCGCTCCCCGTGCGGGAGCGTGGATTGAAGCCACTTCGCACTCCACCTTGATGCGCCGCCAGCGGTGTCGCTCCCCGTGCGGGAGCGTGGATTGAAGCCTGCATCTGGTTTGGCGTGAGGTCGCTGAATTTGTCGCTCCCCGTGCGGGAGCGTGGATTGAAGCCTTGCCCGCATAATCCACCCAACAACCTTGTAGGTCGCTCCCCGTGCGGGAGCGTGGATTGAAGCTTGTCGCGTGGGCGTATCCAGTGGGCGCGGGTGAGTCGCTCCCCGTGCGGGAGCGTGGATTGAAGCACCGACCTGGTGGAGGACGGGGCCGTTGGCAACAAGTCGCTCCCCGTGCGGGAGCGTGGATTGAAGCATCACTGCGGATAACGGACGCGGGTACTCCTGTGTCGCTCCCCGTGCGGGAGCGTGGATTGAAGCTTCCAGCTCGTCCATTGCATCGTCGCTAATGTGGGTCGCTCCCCGTGCGGGAGCGTGGATTGAAGCTGTATTTGCGGTCACATGCATATACAGAACTCCAGGTCGCTCCCCGTGCGGGAGCGTGGATTGAAGCAATCCACACCCTTGCGGGTGACGTGTAGAGCATGGTCGCTCCCCGTGCGGGAGCGTGGATTGAAGCATACTGTCGAGGGTTGCTGCCAGGGCAGTCATGGGTCGCTCCCCGTGCGGGAGCGTGGATTGAAGCGTCTTGCTCGAAAATGGGCCGCTGCTTGGCTTCGGTCGCTCCCCGTGCGGGAGCGTGGATTGAAGCAGAAAATCGTACTGCCCGCCACGGCTATCCAGTGTCGCTCCGCGTGCGGGAGCGTGGATTGAAGCAAGCGAAGATCGGGGATGAGGTTGGTTTAACGCAGTCGCTCCCCGTGCGGGAGCGTGGATTGAAGCCCGCCCCAGCCAAACATACTGCAAGAGGCAAAGCGTCGCTCCCCGTGCGGGAGCGTGGATTGAAGTACGCAGTTTGCCGTCTGTATGCTCCTTGAGCCACGTCGCTCCCCGCGCGGGAACGTGGATTGAAGCTTGTGAGCATTGCCGCGCACCTTGCCGTTGCCGGCGTCGCTCCCCGTGCGGGAGCGACGGTTGGGGGATTTATATTATCATGGTCATAACCAAAACATGCCGCAGCAACTGGAACCTGCTGTTCTGATTTATCTATTGCTTAGTTTTAAAGATGTCTTGCGTAAAATATATAACCTGTTTTGCAGGTTAGTTATAAATATTGTGCTAATATTAATCAGATTTCTATTCCTTGATTTTTATCCCTGACGCCATAATCCTTTTTTGATGTCTTCCGATTAATACAGAATCGGCATCTCTGCATTTTGCCACCCTCAATATTCTCCATTGAAGGGGCTGATCTTGCAGGCAAAATTTTATATGAGCAAAAGTGTCCCAGAACTGTATGATGGCTGCAATAATAGCAACGTACCTTGCGGATACTGTAAGCAGAATTCTACACTTGCAAAAGGGCTTGTTATGAACAGATCCATATCGCTTAAGCTCATGCTTGGCATTGCGGCAATCATCATCATACCCATGGGCATACTGTTTGCCCTTACGTCGAGGGGCATTGCAACGCTTTCAGAAGAAAGCTTTGCCAAGTCCGCCATAGGCGAACTGCGGCAGGTCAGCAATGTTGTCACAGCCATGTTTGATGAATACAAGCTCAACGTTGGCATGCTGGCTGTTGATCCCCTTATGGCGCAATTGCCGCAGATGACCACAAGCCACGTAACAGCGACGGAACCCACTCCATCAAGTGCTGCTGCGGACGATACCGCTGGCAAGGCGCTGGATGCCCTGTTCCGTCTGTATCGGGAATCGCACCCCTCATATACCAATGTTTATGCGGGTAACATGGAAGGCGCTTTTGTGCTCAACAGCCCCGTAGTCGGTAAAACCCAGCCCGGTGGTTACGATCCGCGCAAACGCCCATGGTGGGGCATGGCCGTGTCTGACCCATCCAAGAACTACATCACCAGCGCCTACAGAAGCACCGATGGTCAGCCAATGGTCAGCGCCTGTCGCGCCGTACGCGACAGCAGCGGCAAAGTTACCGGCGTCGCGGCCATAGATATTACGCTGGGCACCCTCACAGACCTCATTAAAAACGTGCATATTGGCCGCACGGGCTTTGTCATTCTGGTGCAGGATGACGGGGTGGTTATTTCCGACCCCAAAACGCCGCAGCACAATTTTCAGAAAATAGACGGCATCGGCAACGATGCTCTGGCTGCGCTGTTCAAATCCGGCTCAGCCACGGGCGAGGCCGCCATCAGCGGCAAGCAGTATGAAGCTGTGGTGTACAACTCGCCGGAGCTTAAGTGGAAGTTTATCGGCCTCATTGAAAAAAGCGAACTCATGGAGCCTGTCAACGCCGCCTTGTGGCAGTTTGCCACCGGCATGCTGGCAAGCCTCATAGGCATTTGCATCGGTATCTGGGTGCTGGCAGGGCGGCTTATCATTACACCTTTGAAGACCGTGGGCGTGTTTCTCAAGGATATTTCCGCTGGTGTGTATGGCAGCCTCGTCAACCGCCGCGTTGACGAAATGGGCGTGATTTTTGAGTCCCTTAATTCCATGAGCGCCACCCTTAAATCCAATATTTCGGAGATTGAAGCCAAAACTGTTGAAGCACAGCAACAGGCCGCAGCAGCAAATGACGCCACGCGAGAGGCCGAGGCCGCCCGCCTGCACGCCGAACGCGCCAAGGCCGAAGGCATGCTTGAAGCAGCGCGCCAGCTCGAACATATGGTGCAGATGCTCCACCAGGAAGTGAGCACTCTTTCGAGCAGTTCAGAAGACATCCGCGAGGCCACGCTCGTGCAGCGGCAGCGCATCCACGAAACAGCCACGGCCATGGAAGAAATGAATTCCACCGTGCTTGAGGTTGCCAAAAACGCCTCGCATGCCGCCGCTCAGGGCACGGATGCGAGAGACAAGGCCAATCAGGGCGCAGAGGTCGTGGGGCGGTCGCTTGAGGCCATGCGCGCCTCGGAGCAGAAGGCTCTTGAACTGCGCGAAGCCATGGGTAATCTGGATAAACAGGCCCACGGCATCGGCGCAATCATGACGACCATTGAAGACATAGCCGATCAAACAAACCTGCTGGCCCTGAACGCGGCCATTGAGGCCGCCCGCGCTGGCGAGGCGGGCAGAGGCTTTGCAGTTGTGGCCGATGAAGTGCGCAAACTGGCGGAAAAGACCATGCATGCCACCAAGGAAGTGAGCGACTCCATCCTCTCCATCCAGCGGGTAGCCGGAATCAACGTGCAGTCTGTGGAAGAAGCCGTGCAGGGGCTTGACCATGCCTCATCGCTGGCGGGCGAATCCGGCGCGGCGCTGGGCGACATTGTCACCAGTACAAACCAGTCGGCAGGGCAGATTCAGTCCATTGCCACTGCGGCAGAGCAGCAGGCTGCCACATCTGAAGAAATCAACAAGTCCATTGACGAAATCAACGCCATCGCCGGGCAGACGGACGAGCGCGCCGAAGCCTCGCTCCAGGCCACCCGGCGGCTGGAAGATCTGGCTCTGTCGCTTTCTGGTCTTATCAAGGAGCTGAAAGACCAGTCGGCATAGTCTGTCAGTGTTCAATCGCCAGAAAAGGACAACGGCAACCGTTCTGCGGTTGCCGTTTTTCGTGCGGGAGTGACATCATTTTCGTCCTGCGCTATGTTGTCGCAACTGGTCAACGTCTGAGAATTTGCCGCCAATGGCCCGTAATCAGAGGCTTTTCTGCTGCCCGTTGGCTCATCCTCCACAGTGGCGCTGCATGGCAGATTGCGCCCTGTGCGGCAGGCGGGGGCATGCAGAGCAGGTTTTTTGTGTATCCCTTTCGGCAGCCCGCCGAATGAATATTACTGCGCAGCAATAACCGCACTGGAGTATGACATGACAGGGGAGTTTTTGACCTCGCTCACCCCTGAGCACAAGAAATTTCTTGTGGATCTGTTTGAGGACGGCGTGTCCTTTGACCCCAAGGTGCTGCGCGTTTACGCATCGGATGCCAGCCTGCTCACGGGTACGGTGCTGGCCATGGTTCGGCCCGAGAGCGCCGGGCAACTGTGCAAATTTATGCGATGGGCAGATGCGGAGCATGTGGCAGTGCATCCGCGCGGGCGCGGCACCAGCCTTTCCGGTGGGTGCGTGCCCACGGTTCCCGGCATTGTTGTTTCCATGCTTGGCATGGATAAAATAATCGAGATCAATAAAGAAGATTTTGTTGCCGTAGTGGAGCCGGGCGTTAATACGGCTCTGCTTCAGGCAGAGTGCGAAAAGCTGGGCATGTTTTACCCGCCGGATCCGGCCAGCGGCAAGGCAACCAGCGTTGGCGGCAATGTCATTACCTGCGCCGGGGGCCTGCGCGCCGTAAAATACGGCGTCACCCGCGATTACGTGCTTGGGCTGGAGGCCGTGTTGCCCGGCGGCGAACTGGTGAAGTTCGGGGGCCGCGCCCATAAGGATGTCATAGGCCTTGACCTTGGGCGGCTCTTTGTGGGCAGCGAGGGCACCCTTGGCATTGTGACCAAGCTTATTCTCAAACTTTTGCCTCGGCCCGAGGCCTCGGCATCTGTGCTTGTGGGTTATCCTTCGCTGGATGCGGCCCTGGCCTCCATGAGCAAGGTTTTTGCCGCTGGTATCCTGCCCTGCGCCGTGGAATTCATGAATGAAACCGTGCTGGAAATCCTTGCCAAAACCGGTGATGTGCCGTGGCCGGACAGCGTCAAATCACTGCTGCTGTTTCAGGTGGACGGCAGCAAGGAGACTGTGCCGCTGGAGAATGCCCGCCTCGCCAAACAGCTTGACGACGCCCTGTGGCGCATGGAAGGCGTGGGCAAGCAAGAGGAAGACAAGCTGTGGGCCTATAGGCGCAGGGTTTCAGCGGCCTCCTATGTGCTCGGGCCAGACCGTATCGGCGGCGACATGGCCGTGCCGCGCGGCTCCATTCTCAAGGCCGTGCGTAAATTTGAAGAAATTGCCGCCAGCAACGGCAAGCGCCTTATCGCCTTTGGGCATGCGGGCGACGGCAACATCCACGCCAATCTGCATTACGATGTCTCTGACGCTGACGATGCCCGCCGCACACTGAAAACCCATCATGAGCTGGATGCGGCAGCGCTTGAGTGTGGCGGCAGTCTTTCTGGCGAGCACGGCGGCGGATGCCTGAAAGAAGTTGGCAAGCAGCTCGGGCAGAAGGAACATGCCCTCATGCTGCGTCTGCGCCGTGTCTTTGATCCCAACCGCATTCTCAATCCCGGCAAGGGGTACTGAAATGAAACGCGGCTGTACACAATGCGGTGAATGCCTGAATGTCTGCCCTGTGTACGCGCTCTTCAAGCGCGAGGAATACGCGCCCAAGGGCAAGCGCCTGCTTCTGGAGCAGATTGATCCCGAATTCGGCGGCAGCCCGGATTCCCCCCTGCCCTGGGAGGATATCCGCGAACTGGCCCGTCTCTGCGCCGGGTGCGAGCGGTGCCAGCAGGCCTGCGCGCGCAAGCTTTCTACCAGCGATCTGCTGGCCGAGGCACGGGCACGTAATCCTCACTGGACGCAAACGCTCTGGGACATGTGGATTCGCCGCGCAGGCCCACTGTGGCCCATGGCGGGCAAAATTGCCATGCTTGCGCCAGATTTCGTTATTCCCGGCGTGTTGCGGTCTTCTGTGGAAACCGCCCGAGCGCTGGTTGATCTGGAGCCTTGCGAACCGTGGCTGACCCTGCGCCCCCGCAAAAAGGTCAGCGGCGTCAAAGTCGCCCTGTTCAGCGGCTGCACGGCAAAAAATGCGCGTCCCCACTGGATATCCAATGCCCGGCAACTGCTGGCAGGCTGGGGATACGACCTTGTGGACATTGCGGATTTTGCCTGCTGCGGCGGCACGTTGCACCATGCCGGGCAGTTGGGGGCCCTGGCAGAAGTGCGCGAGCGCAACCTTGAGCTGTGGCGTAGGGCTGACAAACCACTAATGACGAGCTTTTGCGCCTCGTGCAAGCACAGCCTTGATGGCTACACCGCCGTTATGTCGGCGGAGGAGGGCAAGGAGTGGAAGCAGAAGTGCGTTGGGCTTTCCTCCCTGCTTGTGGGGCCGCAGATCAGCCCCACGGGAACGGCCCCGGCAGTGGTGGGTTATCATCAGCCTTGCCACTGGGGTTCTGATGATCCTGATTTGCCCCTGCTCACGGCGGGGCTGCCGGGCTTGAAAAAAGGCACTGGCCTGTGCTGCGGCATGGGCGGCATACTGAAAATGTCCAACCCCGATCTTTCAGCAGACATGGCGCGCAAATGCCTGAAAGGCTTTGCCCCTGAAATCCGGCACATTGTCACCGGGTGCAGCGGCTGCGTCATGCAGCTTTCGGCTACAGCGGGCAAGGATGTACAGGTGCGGCACTGGCTTGATGTGACAGCACTGGCAGATTCCCGCACTTAGGCGCATCCGCTCCCATACGGACTTGAAGCAGCGTTTGTGCAACTTTGCAGCTCTTGGGCGGGTATGGTTGCCCCTGCGGGTGTGGCCGCAATATTCTGCAATGGCTTATTGAGGAATGGTGCATGGTGTACGGTACGAGGTGGAACTTGGGCATAGCATGCCGAAAAATAAGCCGAAACACCTCTGACCACTGGACGCCCCATAAGCGGCAGTATAGTATGCCGCAACATGCACACCTGTAATCGGTGAGCCTATGCCCAAACTTCGATACTCCAAATTTGCTCTGGTCGCGGCCCTTTCCGGGGGCATGGCGGCCCTTTTGGCGTGTCTGCTGTTCTGGGCCTATGGCTGGAACCCCGCACTGGCAGGCTCGCTCAATCTGCAACCCCGCGCAGCCATTGGCAATGCCGAAGTTTCCGAGCCGCCTGCCGTGTCTTCCGCCGCTGCGGAAAATAATACAGCGCCCCCTGCTGCGACACCTGATCAGGCGAATACGGGGGCAGAACAGAACGGCAATACTGGGGAAAACGCTGCTTTGCCCCCTGCTGACAAGCAATCAGGGCAGGAATCAGGACAGCAGTCGGGGCTGCAATCGGGTCAGCAAACTGGCCCCCAGACAATCCAGCAGACCGGTGTTGATTCCAGCGTTCAGCCACAGACGGAGGCTGATAATGCAGATCAGCCCCCATCCCCGCATCCATCGCAATCAACTGAAAAGCCAGATCCTTCCGCAGCCGATGCCCCAGCAAAGAGCGCGGCACCGGATGCCGCAAAAGGCGCGGCGCAATCCGCAGCACAGCCCGCAGCACCTGCGCACGATTCCAAGGTGCAGCTTTTCGGCACTGTGGAGTTCAAACGGCCCTTATCCACTCTGCCGGGCTGGCTTGATCTGCTCAAGCGCAACCAGATGGATCCCATATTCATACCCGGCAAGGTGTTCAAAAAGGGCGTTACCTGGGACATGTTCAAGTCCAAAGCTCCGGTGAACAACAAGATGGAACTGCTGCGCTACGTAAATTCTTTCTGGAATACGTGGCCCTATGTGGAAGACATCGTCAACTGGCGGCAGGAAGACTATTGGGAAATTCCGGCGGAGTTTCTGAAAAAGTCTGGCGACTGCGAAGACTATTCCATTATCAAGTATTTTACTCTTAAGGAATTGGGCATTCCGCCCGAAAGCATGCGAGTTGTGGTTGTGCGCGACACAATCAGAAATTTTGCTCATGCTGTTCTGGTCGTATATCTGAACGACGATGCCTTTATTCTGGATAATCTCAGTAATTCAGTGCTTTCACACACCAAGGTGCGGCAGTACAGCCCGCAGTATTCGGTCAATGAATTCGGTCGGTGGGCCCATATGAAGGGCCGCAAGATAGACTAAAGCCGCCGCAGGCATGCGGCATGCAGCGCGCAGCCCACACCCTTGTGGGGTATTCACCGCAAACGGTACGTTAATGCGCAATGTACTATAGGATAAGCCTATGAAAACGCAGGAACTTAATGAGCAGTCCGTTGCTGGTCGCTATCGTCTGAAAAAAGCCGCCGTGGCTGCTGTCAGTCTGTCGCTTTTTGTTGTGGCGGCAGCTGTGGCCTACGGCCTCTGCACCTTGCAGCTCAAGAACGTTACGCAGGATATTCTGAATAACCAGCGTGAAATGCAGCAATCGTGGGTGGATAAATCGCTGGAATCCATCCGCGCATGGCATGCAACCGTTGTTGAGCAGGCGCGGCTTGTGAGCAGCGCGGAGATGTTCCGCCTGTTTGCCGTGGATGTGCGCAACCTTGGCTCCGATGGCGAGGCGCGCCTTTCTGCCCCTGATGCCATGGAAAACGGCGATGAATCGCTGCGTAATCTTGCCGAGCAGATGGGCTATATGCAGGATCTGCTGCGGGATTTTGCGCGCGGCAAAAACTGGGTTTCTGCACGGATTGTTTCGCCCAAGGGCAATCCCTTTGTGGTGAGCAAAGGGGATGCGCCCCTTGGCGAAGCCCAGGTGGCCCTTGTGACCAGCGCCGTTGACAGGAAAACTGTTGTTTTTGGCCCTGTGCGCGCTCTTGGCGACACAATGGTGATTGATCTGGCTGATCCCATGTACGAAGTGCTGGGCCGGGGCGAGAGCGCCCCCATTGCTGTGCTTTTTGCCACCATTCCTGTGGACAGGGTGCTGACGGCATTTCTTGCCCAGCGGCAAGATCAGTACGGCGGGCTGCTGCCGCGTATTTTGCAGGCCGTTGGCAACGGCACAGAGGCCGTGCTGCTGCGCGATGCCAAACCTGCGCTTGAGCCAGTGCAGCACTTGGCCCTGGCTGACGGCCTTGGTTTCAAGCGTCGGCAGGGGCTTGTGGGCGGCGGCGAGGCTTATTCCCTCGGCAGTTACATGAGCAGCATGGGCTGGCTTGTGACCATCGAGGCTCCGGCAGACATGGTTGATGCGCTGGTGGAAAGCCAGGCAAAGCAGATATACGGTCTGGGCATTCTTGGCAGTCTTGGCACGGCGCTTTTGCTGGCCTTTATCTGGGCTTCGCTGGTAAGTCGTTCGCACAGGGCCACTGCCCAGCATTTCAAGCATTTGTACACGCTTATCCGCCAGCAGAAGATCATGCTCGACAGCGTCAACGCCTCATTGCAGGCCGGGCTTATGCTCATGGACAAAAACGGCCGCTTGCAGATGTGCAACCCGGCCTTTTGCCAGATAGCGGACAAGGACGAGAAGTCCCTCAAGGGAACTCCCGTGGGTGAAGCCCTGCCGGAAGATGCCGCCCTTCGGCTCATGGAGGGCATGGCTCAGGTGAGCGCCAGCGGCAAGGAAGGCAGCATCGAGATTTCTGTTCCCCAGCCCGGGGATGTGCGCCTTTTCCGCGTGACCCTGTTTCCCTTTGAAGATCACGATAATTCAGGGGAAGAAGGCAAGGGCGGCTGCGTGGGCATTTTTCAGGATATTACGGAATTCCGCCGCCGTGCCGAGGCCGCGCGTGAACGTCAGGCCAACAGTATTGCCGCCCTTGTGAGGGCCATTGAAAGTGTGGACGTGAACCTCATCGGGCACTCCATGAAGATGGAGCATGTGGCGGAGCTGCTCTCCGGCGCTATGGGCCTGCCCGACAAGGACAGGGAAACCCTGCGGCTTGCGGCCCGCCTTTCGCAGGTGGGCAAGATCTTTGTGCCGCGCGAGCTGCTCACCAAGAAGGGCAAGCTTACCCCCGAGGAACAGGCCGAGGTTATGCGCGCGCCGGAGTATGCCTATGGCATCCTGCGCGACATGCAGTTCAACCTGCCAGTGCCGGACGCCGTCTTCCAGATGGGCGAACGCATGGACGGCTCGGGCCTGCCCCAGCATCTGGCCGGGGAGGCCATCAATCACAATGCGCGCATTCTGGCCGTGGTCAACGCTTTCTGCGCCATGGTCAGCCCACGTTCCTACCGCGCTGGCATGCAGCCCGAAGAAGCCGTTGCCCTGCTTATGAAGGACAAGGGCTTTGACAGCCAGATTGTGAGCGCTCTGGCCAATGTTGCCGCGGTAGATTTGCAGCAGGCCATTGCCACAGCCGATGCGGCCAGCAAAAAATCTGGTCCTGCCGCAGAATCTGCCGCAGCCGAATAGAGAGTCGGATATGACGGGCGCAGTGCCGCAGTTCTCGATGCAGCAGGACAGCTCTGAAAAGATAGACGTGGCGATAAACATTTTCGCCAAGCCGTATCAGACAGCGCTCTCTGTTCTGTCGCTGCTCAAGCACAGTGGCAACCATGTGGGCACTATCTGGTTGCAGTTTGAGCCTTATGGTTCGCAGTATGATATCGTCAGCCCCTATGCGCTGGTGCAGTATCTGACCAGCCAGATAGGGGAGAGGTTGCGGGTTTTTCAGCCAGACTACTGGCTTGATCTCAATGCCGCAGACCCGGCGCGCTTTGGCGATGATGCCTACCGCTACGGCATCCGCTACCAGTACGCCTTTGAGCACAGTACGAGCCGCAGGCTGTTCCTTATGCACAACGACGTGCTTGTGCTCAAGGATGTGCTTGGCTATCTGGGCGGCCTCATGGGGGATGCCGTGGCTGTGGGGCATCTTGGTCAGTGCTGGAACTGCCCGGCCAGTGTGGCGGAATTGACGCGCGAGGTCATGGGCTGTGAACCCTGCGGGCCAGTGAGGTATATGGATTTTCGGCCTGGCTACAGCCAGTTGCAGCAGCTTTATGCCCTGGCCCACCAGAGGGGCATTTTTGCGCGGCCCTATGACCGGGGCTTTGCAGGTATTTTTGATGCACAGCCCTGGCCCCTGCCGGAATGCCGCGTCAATGAATGGGCCTGCCTGCTTGATCTGGAAAAAACGCGATCCCTGTGCGTGCCGCATGGCCCGGTATTGCCCCCTGGTGCATACAGGCAATGCGGGCCGGTTTGTCTTGATATTGGCGTGGAGTGGTTCCGGGGTGTGCATGCGCGCGGCATGACCGCCCGGCACGCCGATCTTTCCCGCCACCTCAAGCATTGGGTAGGCACGGGCAAGGTAACGGCCCGGCTGTATGCTCTGGCAGAAGAAAATGCCCTCAAGATATTGCTGACCACCTTCCCCGATTACTGTGACTGGCTGCGCGCTACCATCGGCAACAAGCCGCTCGGCGTGAGCGATAGAGGCCGTTAGCTTTTCTGCATCTGTGAAATCCCTTCCCTCTCCTTTCCTGTTTTTTCAAGCTGACGGGGCAGACTTGTTTGCAACGTGAAAAGGCGTCGACCAGATGGCCGACGCCCGACACGGGAAAGAAAGGTTTGCAGCGCTATCCCCAACGCTGGGAGGGCCTTGCGGCCCCCCGGCCTTCTTTCTACTGCAATCTCTGCTTTACCGCTTCATACCGATAACGGTTTCCAGCATGTTGTCCACCGTGGTGATGGTCTTTGAGTTGGCCTGGAAGCCGCGCTGTGTAGAAATCATCTGCACAAACTCGCGCGACATGTCCACGTTGGACTGCTCAATATTGTAGGCCTTTGTGGTGCCAAAGCCGTTATCGCCCGCAACGCCAAGGTTGGCTTCGCCAGACTCATTTGTCTGCGAATAAAGGTTGCTGCCTTCGCGATACAAGCCCTGCGTACATTTGAAGTCATACAATGCAATCTGGTACAGCGGCAGGGTTTTGCTGTTGGAATACACGCCGTAAACAACGCCATTGTTGTCGATTTTTACGTTGCTCAATGTACCGGAGGAGTAACCGTCCTGCGTTCTGTTTTGCACCGTATAGGTCGTGGTGTTGCTCACGCTGGCCGAGTCTTCGCGTTCAACCGAGGTCATGGTGGGTACCATGTTGCCGTAGTTGATCACGTTTTTATAGACCGGAACGCCAGTGCTGGGCGACACGCTGGTCTGCTTGGACTCGGTGGTCAGGCTTGCCAGCGTGTTGTTGCCGGTTACCATTGTTGGAACGGGCCGGGTACCAGCATCGGGCAGAGTGTAGGTAGTAGGCGTGATAGCCTTGGCCACGTTGACCACAAAGGCATTGGTGCCGGAAAGTGTTTGCTTGACGCCGCCAGCGTCATTATAGGCGTAATTTGTGCCGTCATGGTACACCCGGCGCTTCGTTACGCCGTCCAGAAAATAGCCGTAGTACTTGGTATCCCCACTCGCTGGCGGAAATGTTGTGGCTTGATAATAGTTGCCGTAGCTGTCTGAGCCGCTGGGGTACGTGTTACCCGTGGTTTCATCCTTCGTGAGGTTGGTATATTTGCTAGTTCCTGCGGCAACATAGTACACACCATTGTCATTGCCCACGTTAAGGGCACCGAAGCCAGTTGTAAGAGTGCCGTATATGTTTGCTGGTTCAAGACCTACGGTGGGACTTTTTGTCCAGTAGTAGCCGTTGCTGTCTGCGTAGACAGCATCGGTGCCCTTGGTGCCGTATCGGGGAGGCGTCGTAAGGGTGTGGTAGCCGTACGCATCCATTCCCAGTGCAACAGAAGTATTGGCTACTGGCCACCCAACGGTGCCCATGGGCTGACCAGCGCTGTTCTTTTGAACAGTGGTGACAATAGGGTTAATCCAAGCAGGGTTGCCGACATCTTTGAGGCCAAAGTCCAGTTCTGTGATCTGCTTTTCCACCTGGCTCACAGTGGTAGTGCCCTGCGTCATGGTTTCACTGACGCTGTTGGCCAGAGGTTGCCCGGTGAAGTTGGCCGAAAAGACGGGCAGGCCATTGCTGGAGGTCTTGGTGGGCTGCCAGGAACTCTTGAGCGAGGGGTCAACCGCCACCTGATTGTTGGCAGCGGGCGTTTCCGTAGCGCCGTAGGAGTAAGCGGTCTGGTTTACCATTTTGCCGCTGGCGTCAAAAATCATGACGCCGCTCATGAGTACGCCGGCCTGCTTGTTGGTGCCCATGACGGGGTCGTTATAAAATTTGGTAGGCTCCGTTCCCCATGTGTTGGTAGTGGCGTTGTAGCCCTGGCCGCCGTAGCTACGCTGGTCTTCAGCCGGGGGAATGGTCACCATGTATTCATACATGGTGTAGCCAGCGGGCAGACCTTCAATGCTGTAGACGGTCTTGCCGTTGGTGTCCGTCTTGGAGGCGTCAACCTGGTCATAGTAGACCGTGAGGTTGTGGGTGGAGCCGCCCTCGTCATACACCTTGATGCTCGACTGCGTGGCATAGGCAGTATCTGCCATGGGCGGCGTGCTTCTGGCGTCCCACAGGTCAAAGAGTGCGGTCATGGGGCTGGTGCTGCTGGTGGTTTTGTCGCCCGTGCCGTTGTTGGTCAGGCCCATGGTAAAGCTGACGTTGGTCGTCTGCTGAGGCGGAATGTTCCAGCTATCCAGAACGATGTCCACAGGCGTGCCAGTGCCCTTGTAGGCAGAGTTGGTCGTTGCAGTGGAACCTGTGCTTGTGGCGCCGCCGTAGAAGCTCAGAGATTTGCTGTTTTCTACTTTCCAGCCTTGCAGCAGACAACCTTCAGGGTTTTGCAGCTCGCGATTGTTGTTGAAATAAAAGTCGCCAGCGCGGCTGTAGTACATCTGGTCGCTGTTCTGCTTGCGCACCTGGAAAAAACCGTTGCCGTCAATGGCAAGGTCTGTCACCGAGTTGGTGGATTCAAAAGAACCCTGCGAGTAGTCGCCAAGCACCGCGTAGGTGCTGACGCCCTGACCAATCTGGGTGGTGCCGCTTACGCTGCCGCCGTCGGTGTAGAGGTAGTCGCTGAAGTCCGCGCGCTGGCCTTTGTAAGCCAGGGTACTGACGTTGGCGATATTGTTGCCGACGATGTTCATTTTGTTCCCGTGCGCCATAAGGCCGGAAACGCTTGCCCACATGCTGGATGAGAGACTCATATCTTCCTCCGTGTCTTGGGATAGGGGGATATTTTTTCCGGGTCGTGCAGTTTGGCTGCCTGCCCGCAATGTTAACGATTCTGTTTAACCGCCAGATGATCCGGAAGAACCCGATGATCCGGAAGAACTGGAAGAACCTGATGATCCGGAAGAACTGGAAGATTCCGATGATCCGGATGAACTGGAAGATCCCGATGGAGCCGATGTCGTTGTTGGCGTGGTAACCTGCCGCACCTTTGAAAGCTCCATCAACTGGCCGCCATCAAGCCCCAGATACACAACATTCTTGTTGTTGACCACGCCCGTAACCTTTGCGTCCACCACCTGGTCGGCAATAACAGCCTCTCCAGCGGTGTTGAGCAGGGCCAGATTGACAGTGTACACGCCATCCGGGGCAACGGTTCCGCTGCCGTTTTTGCCGTTCCAGTTGAACTCGTAGGTGGTTCCGGCAGCCTTGGGATCCACAGTTTCAGTGTAGATGACGTTGTTGTCGGCATCACGCACCGTGATGGTGCCGCTGGCTACAGCATCGTTGGGCGCGTAGCGGAACTTGGTGATGGACGTTGTCTTTGTGGTCGCGTCCGTAACCTTGCCGATACTGTTGCCGGTAACGGTCACTTCCTTGCCAATGTAGGATGTGGCGTTGATCATCTGCTGGTTGTTGGTGGCAGTAGTCAGCGAATCCATGCTGGTATTCAGGTTGATGAGCTGTTCAAGACTGGAGAACTGCGCCATCTGGGAGACAAATTCCTTGTCATCCATAGGGTTCAGCGGATCCTGATACTTGAACTGCGTCACCAGAAGCAGCATAAAGGCGTTCTTGTCGAGGTTCGCGCCACCTTTCTGCTTGCCAACAACGGCATTGAACTCGTTGTTAGCCTGGGTGATTGCTGATGAAACGCTGCTGGCCATACTTCATTCTCCTCACGGCCCGGTTCAGGCAACCACGTTGAGGTTGCTGGTGGTATATCTTGCCGTGTTGCCAAGAGAATGCACAGGCTGTTCCAAAGTTGAAATATTCATATTTGAGCTGGAATTACGAACAGTTGCAAGGTTCTTCAGTCGGGAAAGTTCTTCCCTGCGGGCATCTTCTTCCTGCCGGGAATTGTGCTGGCTGAAGTCCTGCCAGGATGCGCTGTTCTGCTCCTGCCGCGTTTCCTGCCGTACTTCGAGCTTGTCCACCTTGAGGCCCTGCTGCTCAAGATTCATGCGGATTGCATCGACCTGACGGCCAATCATGTCGTTGGTTTCCGACTTTTCAGAGCGGATTACCGCGCTGACTTCGCCATTGCGAACCGAAAGGGAAACCGTGATGGATCCCAGCTCCTGCGGGTTCAGTTGCAGGTCAAGCCGGGTGCCGCCGCCCTTGACGGTTGAAAGCATGCCCTGTTCAACCTGCTGCGCCACCTGCCGCCCGATGGGGGCAACAGATGAGGGATCCTGCACGTCAGTTGTGCTTTGGGCTGTATGGGCAGCTTGCATGGCCTGCGCTGCCGCGTAGGCGGGTGTGGAGCCGCGCGCTGCAACAGCAGCGGATTGCGTGTCTACCTTACCCAGCAGATCGCCCCAGGCAGACTTGCCCTTTTGATCCTTGTCAGATTCGCCCTGCCCGGAATTGCTTTCAGTATTCTTCTGACCCTTGTCGTCCAGAGCGGTGGCCTGCTGTGTGGCAGACTGCGCGTGAATCTGATTGGCAGGAGTATTTGGGGACAATTGCGTGCCCGCCTGCGTGCCTGTCTGGGGTTCTGCCTGCACGCTTGCGCGAGAGACTGCCTGCGAACCGGACTGCTGCGCCGCCTGCGTGTTTGACTGCTGCGCGGCTGTGCTGCCGGCAGTTCTTTCTGCGGGCATGCGCTGGGTCGCTGTGGCCTTGTTCTCGGCTATGCTGCGATCATCCTCATGCTTTGCAGCGGTCGTGTCCTTGCCGATGGCTTCGCTCTGCGCAGCGATCTTGATATCGCCCGGCTCGGCCTTCTGGCCTGCTTCAAGGGTTTCACCAAGAATATTGCTGCTTTTTTTCTGAACGGTCTTGTCTATGAGAGTCTTGCTCTGTTGCACCGTGCGGTCGCGCAGCGAACTGGCCTGCTTCTCTTTTTCCGTGCGGGCCCGCGCCTTGCTGATGATTGGCTGCAACGTTGTTTTGAGAGCAGTATCAAGCGTTTTTTGCGCAGCGGCCTGTGTTGTGAAAAAGTCTGTCACCGGGGCCATGAGCGTGCCGAACTGTTCGTTCAGGCAGGTGACGGAGGCGCTGTTGCCAAAGCTGTTTGCCAGGGTTTGCAGGTTGGCAGTGCCAAGCCCAAGGCCGCGCCCGAGCGAAATGGCCTCACCCTGGCTCACTTCAAGGGTGCCCGCCGGGTCAAGCTTGTTCACAAAGGCCGAGATGGTGTTGAATGCCTGCTGTGTGTTGCCCTGCAACATCATGGCCTGAACATTGGTATCCAGAACGCCCGTTGGGTCGATCTTTTTAAGCAGCGAGGTGATGTTGGCCTTGTCCTCATCAGTGAGAACGGGGATGTCGCCGCCGCCCTTAACGCTGGCCGTTATCTGCGCGAGGGTTGCGCCGTCGGGCATTTCCGCCAGTGCTGCAAGCTTGACAAGGCTTTCAGGCGTGGCGCCAGCCTTGATGAGCTTGCTGTGCATGTCCTGCACTTCCTGCTTGGTAAAACAGACTTCGTTCAGCGTGTAGGTGACGCCGTTGCTGGTGTTGCGCGAATAAGGGCTTTGCACCTGCGCGGCGGCTCTGGCGGTGGGCGTAAAAGGAGTACTGGGCTTGGATTCTGACTTGTCCCCAAAAACATCGGCAGATGCGTCAGCCTGTTCGACAGCCTTCAGACTGGAGTTGAGGGCGTCCATAAAGGAAGACGTCCGCTCGTCATTGGGGCGGTTGTTGTTGGCGGCGTTCCAAAGCGTTTCGTTAGTGCTTACGCTTGTGGGAATAATCTGCATGGTTCACTCCTTGCGTGCTAAGCTATACAAGGAGTGTTCCAAAGTTGTTGGTGTAATTAATTCAATATGTTAATTAGCAGTAAATTGCGGGAAAAGGGCAATACTTGCCGAATCTGGAGAACTCTATGAGGCAGGATTGGCAAAAAGCGGAGCCAGGGCAGCAAGCCTGTGCACTGCTGTGTGCCAGCCCTGCTCGTTGAAGCCTTCATTCTGCAAAAACATGTGCAGGTGCCCGGTGAACAGGCGGATCATGCCTGGCTGGACGCGCCAGAAATCATCGGGCAGGGGAGTACGCTTTTTCAGATGATCGCTGCACAGGCCGCAAAGGTGGGCAAGACGGGCCGCAAGACGCTCAGCAAGCGCGGGATGTTCCGCGTGGAGGCGTGTCAGCCGTTGGCGCAGCATGGTTTGTTGGCCTGGATCATACAGAAAAAGAAAGGCTGCCTGCCATACGTCTTCAAGCTGGGGACGACAGGAATTGCCGCGTGGCTCAGGGTAAGGTTTCAAGGTGTGCAGCCCAAGAGCATCACGCCCGGTTCGGTAGAGGGTAAGGCCATTGCCTGGAGCCTTGCTGCTGGGCCTGCCAGTGGCAAGCTCCTGATGGATTTGCAGCGCAAGCTGGGCTACAGCAGCGGGCATGAAGGCTTGTTTGCAAAAAAGACGGTTGCGTCTGCACTGCCAGCAGCCTACGCAGCTCATGGCTGCGCGCAGTACCCATTGACCAGGGGCGGATGGGCCTGTTTCGCGGGCGTGTACCGGCCCCATAGAGAGATTGAGCACTGGTACGCCAAGGTAATCGGCAAGGTGCATGGGGCCAGTGTCAGGCGTTATGCACAGGTCAAGGGTGCCCATGAGGGCCGCAACTTCGCGCAGTGTAAGCTTGCCGCACAGGTTAGCCTGCGCAAGGCCGGAACGCCGCGCCACTTCATCGCCCAGTTCCTTCTCGGCCTTGCCGCCCACAAAAACCGGGGCCAGGTCTGCCGCCGCGAGGCGCATGGCAAGCCGTGCCCAGAAGGCCGCATCCGGTCTTTTTGCTGCCTCGCTGGCCCCAAGCACCAGACCAACACGGCGCGTCCCCGCTGGTTCGGGGCGCGAATGCCCTACAACGGCAAGGTTGGGAGCGGGGGAAAGGTCCAGCAGGTGCAGATCGGCCCAGTGAAAGGCATTGGCGTGGTTATTCTGCGTCAGGGCCGCGCGGTACAATTGCCAGAAGCCCTGAACGCGTAATCCATCGCTGTCGGCTACAGGCCCTAGCTTGAGGGGTGACTCAAGCCGCGCCATGAGCTGGGAGGCAATCGGATTGCTGCTCAGATTGATCGCCGCCGCGTATGTTTGGCGGGCAAGCTCTGCGCAGTGTGAAGGAGGAAAAAACACGGCATCCGGTGCCAGGGGCATGAGCTGCTGAAAAAACGCCGGTTCTGCCACAATCCACAGGGGATTGTGGGGCCAAAGCTGGCGCAGGCGGATAAGCAGGGGAAAGGTGAGAATCAGGTCACCCATGCGGTGCAGTTGCAGCACCAGAATCGGATCAGCAGCCATTATCAGCCCCGAACGGCCTGACGGGCCGCAGGTGTGCCGTAAACCTCGCGCATGCGTTCCAGCATGGTTTGCAGTCTGTGTTGCCATGTGTGGCAGGCAAGCACGCGCTGTCGGGCCGCCTGCGTAATGCGGCGGCGTTCTGATGGGTGGGCGAGGTAGTGGCGCGCCAGTTCAGGGGCTTCATCCGGCTCATGGTAGCAGACGATTTCGTGCGGCTCAAAAAGCTGCTCCATCTGTTCGCGCCAGTCGGTAAGCACAAAACTGCCTGCGGCGGGCACGTCAAATACCCTCTGGTTAACCGCGCCCTTCATCTGCTTGCTGGTGCAGTTGAAGTTGATGGCCGAGTGCCCGTAAAAGAGGGGCAGTTCCGTGTAATAGCTCAGGGCATCCAGATAGCGGGGCTGCAAGGGTTCGTGGCGAAATTCCACCTTCTGCCAGCCTGCGTCGCCCACAATAAGCGGGCGCAGGGGCAGCAGGCGCCGCACGCAGCCATTGCGGTACAAGCGGGTGGCCTGCCAGGTGACGGCGGTTTCATAGGCCAGCTTGGCTTCGTTGTCCGGCAGGGCCAGATAGTGCGCGTAAGCATCGGGCTGGCAGTCGCGCAGAAAATCAGCAACCGAGCGGTGGTGGCTGTCCATGAACTCCTGGGCCACGGCGTAAAAGGAGAGTAGCAGGGGGCGGGGAAAATGCCCGTTTTTCAGCCTGCCGCCAACCTTGTAGACCATGGAATTACCCACAAAGGAGATGTCTGCCTTCCATGCGGCTGGTGCGGATGCTCCCTTGGAGGGGTGAAAGCGATCCGGGTCTGTGCCCAGAGGCAGGTAGAACACATGCTCAAAACCCGTCGCGCGCAGGGATGAAATATTGTCAGAATCCCAGGTAAACAGGGTCGTCCAGGGGCTGACGCAACGGGAATACAGATGGATGATGAGGTGGGGATTATCCACAAACCATGAGGCCAGGGGCAACTGCAAACGGGCCAGCAGGTCCATAAGCACACCCTCAACATCCACGCCCATGTGGTTGAGCGTAATGCAGCAGTCAGGCCTGAAAGCAACCACGGCTTCCAGCAGCTGCTGCACAAAATCCGCGCGGGCCACGGCTTCATCGCCGATAACAACCAGCTTGTATTCAATACCAAGCTTGCGGCATGCGCCCTCGATTTCACCCATGAGGAAGTATTTGCTGGTCAGCAGCAGTACGCGGGGGCTTGCATCGGCAAAGCGCGGCCCTGCGGCGCGGCTCCAGAAGTCAAACCTGGCGCTGGCGAGCAGATCTTTTTGCAGCGAACCGTAATACTCGCGGTCAAGGCGCAGATAAAAGGGCAGAGCCAGAGGCAGCAGACGCAGGCCACCGTGGTGCATCTGCCAGTGGGTCAGCTCTGTAAGGGCATCCTGAGAGCACGGGCTGGTGATGAGTGTAATGCGCGCACGTTGATCAGGCGGCAGGCTTTGCAGCACGCCTGTGATGTCCTGAAGCCCGGCTTCCTTTTCCACCACGGCCACAGGCCCGTCAAGGCACTCCAACACCTGGCGCAGTGCGTGCCCAAGACCACAGCCAAGCAGAACCGGCAGGCAATCACGCTGCAATTCCTGCATCTGCCCTGTTATAACTGCGGTTTCACGCTCTGCGCCGCCGGGGCGCAGCATGTAAAAAATGCGCTCGCCCAGCCTGACTTCAATATCGTCTGGTATCCCGGATTGTTGTGCGTTCTGGCCTTGATGGAGGGAGTGATCGGAATACACCGCCACAAAATGCGGCGTTTCAGTCTGCTTCATCATTTGGGGCTCATCTGCGAGGGCTGCATGGGTTCCGCAATGATTTCGTTGTCCACCAGGCGGAACAGCGTGCACTTGTATACCTGTTCAACAACCATAAACGCCCGCCCGATGGAGATTTCCACACCGGGGTATACGGTGCCCTGGCAGAGCAGACGGCAGTTCTGCATGTAGTTTTCGTCCTGAGCCAGTCTGCTCCACAGTTCGTCGCGTCTGTTGATGAGCTGCCTGCGCTGTAGCTGCAGAGCTTGCAACTTGCGGGACGCATCGTTGGTTTCCGGCTGCAGATGCCCGGCGATGGCATTGAGGTGGGTAATGGTTTGCGACAACTGTGCGATAATTTTGTCTATTTTTTCAAGCTGGCGGATGCTCAAGGGGTCGTACCCCAAATAAACCTTGGTGCTCAGAGCCGCCTTGTTGCCAAGCTGGCCGCCAACATAAACGCTGCCGTAGGCATTGGTTGTGCCGCCGTAGAGCTTGTCGCGTACAACCATGTTGCTGCCAGCGTATACTGTGCTGTACAGGCAGGTTTTTTCAATAACCATGTTGCCGCGCGCGCGGGCGTCAACGCTTTCCAGAAAGGGGGTCATGAGCTTGTCGCCAGCATCAACCTTGCTGTGCTTGCCTGCTCCGCCCCGCACCCCGCCATCGATCATGAGATCACGGCGGGCTCGTACAACGCCGCCTTCAACCATGCCCATGATGCGTACGTTGTTGCCCTGAACGGAAAATCCGGCGCGCACGGAACCGTGCACTGCCATATCGCCCACAAAAAAGATGTTGCCGGTCTGAAAGCTCACGTCCTGGCGAACGTTGAGCAGGGTCTTTACGGTAATTTTGCCGTTAAGGTAAAAAACATAGCCCTTGGCGGCGGCAAGCAGATAGTTGGGATAGCGCGGATCTACACGGGTGTTGCCGCCCATGGGGAAGGCTTCATTTTCAAGGATGAAGCGCTGGTCAACCTTGGGTCCGGCTGCGTCCAGTGGTACAAGCTCAGCCAATACCTGTCCGGCGATAACATTCTGGACGTAGCCCAGACTGTATACGTCGGACTTTCCATTATCTCCACCCGGCTTGAGATTGAGATAATCGAAATCGGGATTGAAGTAATGCCTCAGATAGTATTGCACCATGCACCATCCGTCGGGCTGAAGGGCAAAACCCCGTGATATTGTTATTCAGCAGTATCGGGAATATAGCCTTTCAGTTCATCTTCGCTCTCGAATGTGGGGAAAAATCCCTCGATCTCAGCTTTGCGCAGCAATTCGGCCACATGTGGCGCGGGCATCAGCAGTACAAGCCTACGCCCCCGCCCCCGGCCCTTTGTGCTGGCGCTTACCAGCACTCCCAGCCCGGAAGTATCCACTTTTTCAACGTGGCTCAGATCAAGCACCACCTGACGAATATTAGGCGCCAGCAGATGCTCTTCAAGCTGTTTGCTGAACTCGGCCACATCGGGCAGCAGAAGATTGCCAGAAAAACGCAATACCGTGACGTTGGTGTGCGATTCCGCCTTCAGCTCAAACATGGCTGTATTTCCTCCGTAAGGCAACAGGTCGCTTCAACGGGAAAACAGGTTGGCAGAGTCCAGAAATATGGTCACAGGGCCCCAGTTGCACAGGCGCACATCCATGTCCGCTCCGAAGATGCCTGACGATACGCTGACGGCGCAAGTTTCGTCAACCATTTGAACGAAATCCGCAAACATGTCTTTGGCCCAGGCGGGGTCGCCTGCATCGGTAAAGGAAGGCCTGCGGCCCTTGTGGCAATCGGCGTACAGGGTGAACTGCGGCACCAATAATATCTGACCACCGATTTCATCCAATGAAAGGTGGAACTTATGGGCATTCTCTCCTGTGCCGGGAAAGATGCGCAGTCCCACAAGCTTGCGGGCCATGCCCGTAAAAGCCGGAGAGGAGCGAAATTCTGGCCCGTCCTCCTGCCCAAAGGCAACAAGGGCCATAATGCCAGTGTTGATGGCCGCCACAAGACGGCCATCAACACTTACTGAAGCTTCTTTAACTCGTTGCGCAATAATCCGCATCAGGCATGGCCTACTTGGTCATCCTCGCCGTTGGCGGCAGGAGCACTGGCAGCGGCGCGCCGATTCTTTCTGTTGGCCATCTTTTGCTCTTCTTCTTCGCGCAGAGCACGTCGCAGAACCTTGCCCACAATAGTTTTGGGCAGTTCTTCGCGAAATTCCACAAGGCGCGGCACCTTGTAGCCAGCCAGTTTCTGGCGGCACCAGGCGATGACGTCAGCCTTGGTCAGTTCTTCGTCAGGGCGGCGCACCACAAAGGCTTTGAGTATCTCGCCGCGCATCTCGTCGGTAATGCCGACAGTGACGGCTTCAAGCACCTTGGGGTGTTCCAGCAACACTTCGTCCACTTCGCGGGGGTACACGTTGTAGCCGCCCACAATGACCATGTCTTTTTTACGGTCAACTATATAAAAATAACCGTCTTCGTCCATGGTGGCAAGGTCGCCCGTATACAGCCAGCCGTTGCGCAGGGCGCTGGCGCTTTCGTCAGGCCTGCGCCAGTAGCCATGCATGACCTGCGGCCCCTGCACGATGAGTTCGCCCATTTTGCCAGGGGGCAGGGTGAGGGAGCCGCCTTCCATATCCACAATGCGGGCATCAGTGCCGGGTACGGGCATGCCGATAGAATTGGGGCGTTGCCCTTCCTGACCAAGGGGATTGCAATGGGTGATGGGCGAGGCTTCTGTAAGGCCGTAGCCCTCCAGAATGGCGGCGCCTGTGGTTTCCTGAAATTTGCGGAATATTTCGCGCGGCAGCGGCGCGGAGCCTGAAACGCAGATTTTGATGCTGCGCAGGTCAAACTCCGCCAGATTCTTCTGTTGCAGCAGCGAAATATAGACCGAGGGGGCACCGGGAAAGACCGTGGGCTTGTACTTGGCAATAAGGCGCAGCACATCCTGCGGCACATAGCGCGGCAGGGGCAGGGTGGTGGCCGCCAGGGCGATGGGAATAATCAGGCCTGTGGTGAGGCCGTACACGTGGAAGAAGGGCAGCAGGGAAATGAAGGTGTGCTTGTCCTCCGCCTTGACGTGGATGATATCCAGCACCTGACGGCAGTTGGTGCCCACGTTGCTGTGCGTCAGGGTAACGCCCTTGGGCAGACCCGTAGTGCCGCCAGTATACTGCAACATGATGGGGTCGCGCAGTGGGTCGGCAATGGGGGCGGAATAACGCTCCGCGCCCTTGAAGAAGTGCTTCCACTCATGAATGTTTTTGCCGTCGTAGGGTACGGGTTCCTTGACGCTGCGGCTCTTTTTGAGGCGGTAGAGCCAGTTGAGCGGGAAGGAAAGGGCATCCGCAGCGCCGGTAACGATGAAGTTTTTCAGGGGCAGGCGGTCGCGCAGGGCAGAAACGCGGGGCCAGAGCAGATCGAGCAGCACCATGTGCTCTGCGCCCGAATCCTGCATGTTGGCCATGATTTCCTTTTCCATATACAGGGGGTTGGTCATGACCACCACGCCCCCGGCCTTGATGATGCCCCAGAAGGCCACCACAGTCTGCGGCATGTTGGGCATCATCAGGGCAACGCGGTGTCCTGTCTTAACGCCGATGCGGCGCAGCGCCCCTGCAAAACGCTCCGCCTGCTCGCGCAACTGCTTGTAGGTGATGCGCGTATTCTGGAAAATGACGGCCAGTCGATTGGGATATTTGTCTGCGGCCTCATCCAGCAAGGCATAGAGCGGCTTGTTCCACACCTCGGAAGTGCGCGGAACGAAGGAGTCGTAGTGGGCAAACCAGGGCCTGCTGAGTTCTGTGTTCATGTCCTTCCTTATGGTGTCGAATCGTTATGGCAGGGGAGGCGGAGCTAATCAGCGCCCCCGCGCGGTCACAACTGCATATGCCTTGATGCCTTCGGAACGCCCGGTAAAGCCCAGATGTTCCTCTGTGGTAGCCTTGAGGTTCACGCAGGATGCGGGCAACCCCATGAGCCGAGCGACGTTCTTTCTGATTTCTTCACGGTAGGGCGCGAGTTTGGGAGCCTGCGCCACAATGGTCATATCCACGTGACAGGGCGTGCAGCCCGCCTCGCGCACCATGTCCAGGACCTGATGCAGCAGAATGGCGGATGAAATGCCGTCAAAACGGGGATCCTTGTCTGAAAAGTGCTGACCAATGTCGCCAAGGCAGGCGCAGCCGAGCAGAGCGTCGGACAGGGCATGCAGAAGCACATCGCCGTCAGAGTGGGCCAGGACTTCGGGCGCGTTGGGAATGCTCACGCCGCCAAGGCGCATGGGGCGGCCCTGACCGTAGCGGTGAACATCGTAGCCCATGCCCGTGCGGATGGAAGGAAGGAGATTTTCGTCTTGCAGCAGGTCAAGATCTTCAGGGCGGGTAATCTTCACGTTGGCAGCCTCGCCTTGTATGACGCGCACTTCAAGGCCAAGCGCCTCCAGAAGCGATGCATCGTCGGTTACGGCAAGCCCCGCCTCAACCGCGTGGGCGTGGGCAGAGAGCAGCGCTTCAAGCTGAAAGCCCTGCGGGGTCTGCACAGCCGCGAGCCCATCGCGCGGCAGGGTGGCCGTCACTCGGCCATTTTCCACCGTCTTGATGGTGTCGGTCACTGATATGGCGGGGATAACGCCAGCAGCACCCTCAGCAAGCGCCTCGCACACGCGGCGCACAAGCGCCGGGGAAAGAAAGGGACGGGCTGCATCGTGCACCAGCACGCTGGCGGGGCGCAGGGGCAGGGCAGCCAGGCCAAGGCGTACGGAATCCTGGCGCAAAGGCCCGCCGCAGGCCGTAACCCAAGGCAGCCCGAGATCATCGCGCCTGTGCAGGTCGGACAAAAGTTCGCTGGCTTCGGCAAGCTGGCTGGGTGGAAAAACAAAGACAATTCCGGCCACACAGGCGCTGCGGCTCATGGCGCGGGCGGCATGCCAGAAAAGCGGCGCGCCCTGCCAGGACAAAAACTGTTTTGCCGTGCCGCCAGTGGCATCGGCCATGCGCGTACCCTGCCCGGCAGCCAAAATGAGCGCCCAGGGCTTTGCTGCAACAGATAATGTGCCGGAACTTTCTGACATTACATACCTTGTTAACAAGTGGGAGTCGGACGATAAGCCGGGTTCTGTCATGCGGTTGCCCGCACCAGACCGTCATTCCTCTAGGGGCGCAGTTACCTGCGCCCTCAAGCAACCTACCCGGAAGGCAATGGTCGGGCCGACCACCTTCCCTATTTGGTCTTGCTCCAAACGGGGTATGCCTAGCATGCCGCGTCACCACGGCATCTGGTGGGCTCTTACCCCACCGTTTCACCCTTACCCCGCCGCGAGGCGGGGCGGTTTGCTTTCTGTGGCGCTGTCCGAGGGTCGCCCCTCCTGGGTGTTACCCAGCGTTCTGCCCTGTGGAGCCCGGACTTTCCTCTCCGGGCCTTGCGGCCCGCAGCGACGGTCTGTCCGACTCCCACTTGTTGATCTTGTTTCCGGCGCGGTTTGCGGTACAGGCCGCGCCGGAAGTGATTCTTAGTCGGTAAGGGTCACCGGCTTCTGGGCGCACTGCGGGGCGTCTTCAATAGAGAAGTGCTCGCACCAGAAAATGAGGCGCTGGCAGTTGGGGCAGCTCAGAATCTGCTGACCGCGCTGCAATTCAATGAAAGACTGCGGCGGCACGGCAATGTGGCAGCCGGAGCAGATGCCTTCTTTCACGGCAACAATGACGGGGTGCTCAAGACGCCTGCGGATGAATTCATAGCGCATGAACACGGGCTGGGGAATATTCTTGCTGGCTGAGGTGCGCTTTTCGTTCAGGCCTTCAAGGGCGGTGTTGCCCTTTTGCAGCTTTTCTTCAAGGCCGTCGCGCTTTACTTCAAGCTCGGCCTTGATGGCGGTGTAGGTCAGGTCGATTTCGGCCAGCGCATCGTTCTGGTATTGCAGTTCCTCAAGAAGGGTCATTTTTTCTTCTTCACGGGAACGGTTGACCTTTTCCATGCTGTCCATTTCGCGCATCATGGCGTGGTATTCACGCTGATTGCCCACTGCCATGAGCTTGTTCTTGCTCTTTTTGATGCGCGCGGAGTCGTCATCAATCTCGAGCGAGAGGCGCTTTTGCTGATCCTGAAGGTGCGAAAGCTTGTCCAGAATGTAGTTGCGCTGGGTTTCGATGGCGGCAAAGCGCTGCTCAAGGGAATCAAGCTCGCTCGGGGCGCTGCTCAGGTCCTGCTTGACGGCGTGGATGGCGTCATCGACCTTCTGCAACTCAACAAGCTGCTTGATCTGGTCAAAATATACGGCATTGCTCATGAGAGTCCTCCTGATAAAATCATGACAGGGCAACAGGGCGGAAGGGCGAGGCGGAAGGCACAAAAAACACTTCCGTCTCTGGCAGGCGCTGTTGCAGCAACCGGCTCATGCGCAGCATCATTTCTTCCTCAAGGCTGTGGTGACCCACATCCAGAAGGCAGATTTCAGCGGCAAGCGCCGTGTGGTATTTGACATCACCGGTTATGAAAAGCTGCGCATGGGCAGCTTGCGCCGCGCCGAGCAGCGATGAACCCGAACCCGTGCAGTAGGCCACGCGGGTAATTGTTTGCGGCTCCGGCCCGCTCACTGTGGCTGTGGCAAGGGGGGCGTTGCGTGCAACGATGCCTGCAATCTGCGCCACTGTCATGGCCTTGGGCAGATCGCCCGCAAGGCCGAAGCCCAGAGGCAGATCATTGCCCACTGCCGGGGCCACAGGCTCCAGCACTGCAAGATTGCGCAGCTCAAGCGCACGGGCCAGCCAGCCCGCCGGGCCGTAAGCGTTGACATCCAGCGAGGTATGGGCCGCATACAGCGGCACATCGGCCTGGAACAGCAGGCGCAGCACCTCGTGGTAGTCGTCAAGCCTGTTGGGCAGCACGGCCTTGAGCAGCAGCGGGTGATGGCTGAGCACAAATTGCGCGCCCTTTTCCAGCGCTGCACGCACGGATGCGGGCGTTGGGTCGAGGCAGACGGCAAGCCTGGCAACATCCTGCCTGTGCGACGCCACCTGTTGGCCCGAAACGTCCCAGCCAGCGGCAGCGGCCAGAGGTGCAATTTCTTCTATCGCCTTAATAATTTCAATAGGTTGCATAGATATCACCCACCATAAAAAAAGGCACTTTCTTGCTGGTGCAGAGAAAGCGCCTCGTTGAATACGGCGTAAAAAAATGTGCAACGTGTTGTGGCAATGTTGTTTCGCACCTTGTCTGACGCGTGCGCGCAGGAAAATCCAAAGGGGGTTCAGCTCTTCGGAATCAGCGAATCTATCGAAGGCCTTGTGCTTTGTCAATAAACATTGCGCAGGAGCTGCTTGCAGCAAGGCCGCGCCGTGTCGCAAAATGTATACGGAAAGGGGAGGCTTCGTAAAGCCTCCCCCAAATAATCATGGCGACAACGTGAGTCGGACTGTGCAGAGCATTATATAGTGTCAGTCTGCATCAGGCACAGCTGAATCTCTCTATTGACCGCGCAGGTAGCGCACGGCATTCACAAAAATGAGCGTACCGGGGGCATCCAGCTCGCCGCGCGTCCAGCCGGGGTGGTTGGTCACGTGGTGGAAAGCCTCGGGGTGGGGCATAAGGCCCAGCACCCGGCCCGTGGGGTCGGTCAGACCCGCAATGGCAAGGGTGGAGCCGTTGGGGTTGAGCGGATATTCCTGTGTGGGCTTGCCCGTAGCAGGGTCGGCGTATTGCAGGGCGATGAGGTTTTCTTCCTCCAGGCGGCGCAGGCAGTCCGCATCGCGGGCAACGAGCTTGCCTTCGCCGTGGCGCACGGGCATGGAGAGCAGGGGCAGGTTTTTGGTAAACACGCAGGGGCTTGCCGCATTGGGCAGCAGATGCACCCAGCGGTCTTCAAAGCGGGCGGAATCGTTGTTGCCCAGTGAAACCTGGCGCTCAAAGCGCTGACCGCCAAGGGCAGGCAGCACTCCCAGTTTGACCAGCAGCTGGAAACCGTTGCAGATGCCCAAAATCAGCTTGCCCTCATCCAAAAACTCGCGCAAGCTCTGCAACAGGGCCGCGCCCGCGTCGTCCTTGAGGTAACGCCAGCGCATGGCCGCAGCCTGAGCCGCGCCGAGATCGTCGCCATCCAGAAACCCGCCGGGGAAAATCAAAAAGTGATAGTCGGCAAGGCGAACCTTGGCCGCCACCAGATCGGAAAAATGCACCACATCGGCCTTGTCGGCACCGGCCAGACGGGCCGTGTGGGCTGTTTCCATGTGCGAATTTGTACCGTAGCCGGTGATGACCAGTGTGTTGACCGTACCCATGCGGGGGAAGCCTCCTTGGCTTTGCAACGCGGATAATTCCGGCCATGCCTTGCGGTGTGCGCCGGACGTGCTTTTGCCTTGGAAACCTTGGCTGACCCGCGCCGGGCATAACAGATGACCGGCGCGCGGGCCGCTTGTGGTGGGCACGCACGCTGAAAAGGGAATAACACATTACTTAGCTTGTTTTACTTAGTCAATGCTAGCCAAAAAATTCAATTTGGGTTAAGACTGTTTGGTTGAACTATTCAACATACCCAAGTACAGGTGGAAGTGCATGAAAACTAAATACATTTTTGTGACGGGCGGCGTTCTGTCGTCGTTAGGCAAGGGCCTCGCAGCTGCGTCTTTGGGCGCGCTGCTGCAAACGCGCGGGCTTACGGTAACCATCCAGAAGCTTGATCCTTACATCAATGTTGACCCCGGCACCATGAACCCGTTCCAGCACGGCGAGGTATTTGTTACCGATGACGGCGCGGAAACGGATCTGGATCTCGGGCACTACGAACGTTACCTTAACGTGCCCATGTCGCGGAAGAACAACACCACTTCCGGCGCTATTTACAACCACGTTATCGCCAAGGAACGTCACGGCGATTACCTGGGCGCCACGGTGCAGGTGATCCCGCACATTACTGATGAAATCAAGAGCGTGGTGCTCTCCCTTTCCGAAGGCGAAGATGCGCCTGATGTCGCCATTATCGAAATCGGCGGCACTGTGGGCGACATTGAAGGCCTGCCCTTTCTTGAGGCCATCCGCCAGTTGCGTTCCGACCTTGGACGCGACAACTGCCTGAACATCCACCTTACGCTGGTGCCTTACCTTCGCAGCGCTGGCGAGCACAAAACCAAGCCCACCCAGCACAGCGTCAAGGAACTGCTTTCCATCGGCATTCAGCCCGACATTATTCTGTGCCGCTGCGAGCAGAGCATCCCCGAAGAACTGCGCCGCAAGATCGCCCTGTTCTGCAATGTGGATCAGGACGCCGTGTTCTCTTCGGTGGACGTGAACAATATTTATGAAGTGCCGCTCAAGTTCTATGAAGAAGGCTTTGACCAGAAGGTAGCCATCATGCTGCGCCTGCCCGCGCGCAATGCCCACCTTGAAGCCTGGGAAAAGCTCGTGAGCGACTGCGCCAACCCCAAGGGCAAGGTCACCATTGCCATTGTGGGCAAGTACGTTGACCTCAAGGAAGCCTACAAGAGCCTGCACGAAGCCCTCATTCACGGCGGCGTTGCCAACCGCGTTGAAGTGGAGCTGCGCTACGTCAATTCCGAGAATGTGGACGAAAGCAACTGTGCGGAATCCTTCAAGGGCTGTCATGGTATTCTTGTGCCCGGCGGCTTTGGATATCGCGGCGTGGAAGGCAAGATTGCCGCCATCCGTTATGCGCGTGAAAACAACATTCCCTTCTTTGGCATCTGCCTTGGCATGCAGTGCGCGGTTATCGAATTTGCCCGCCACGTGGCAAACCTTGATGACGCCAATTCGGAAGAATTCAACCCGCTTTCTGATCACAAGGTCATCTACCTTATGACCGAGTGGTTCGACTTCCGCACCAAGAACGTTGAAAAACGCGACGCGGGCAGCGACAAGGGCGGCACCATGCGCCTTGGCTCCTACCCCTGCAAGGTGCAGCCCGATACCAAGGCCTTTGTGGCCTACAAGAAGGGCATGGTTGATGAACGTCACCGCCATCGCTACGAATTCAACAATGCCTTCAAGGAAATGCTGGGCGAAAAGGGCATGGTTTTCAGCGGCACCGCCCCTGACGATTCGCTTGTGGAAATCATTGAGCTGAAGAACCACCCCTGGTTCCTTGGCTGCCAGTTCCATCCCGAATTCAAGTCCCGGCCCATGAACGCGCATCCGCTGTTCCGCGAATTTATCGGAGCGGCGAAAAAGTTCGCCAAGGTGTAATTAGCGGCGCTAACGCAGCGAGGCTTTTTGATTTTCACCAAGCTTGGGTATCGCAAAATCGCGCAAAAAGGGGAGGGCATTGCCTTCCCCTTTTTTGGTGCGCAGATTATTTTCAACGGCGCAAATGCTGCGCCAAATCTGGATTTTTGGCGCTGGCAGCCTTTGCTGCTGGTTGGCGATACCGCGAACCTGATCTTGCAACTGTTAGCTATTGCATAATTTTTGCAGATGTGGCACAGTACTTGTAAACAGATAAGTCTATAGTCCTATGGCTAGTTAAGGCAAAAGAGCACACATGGCACTGGAACTACGGCAGCAACTTAAGCTGTCACAGCAACTGGTAATGACCCCGCAATTGCAGCAGGCAATCAAGCTGTTGCAACTCTCACGCGTGGAACTTCTGGAAACTGTGCAGCAGGAACTGCTTGAAAACCCCTTTCTCGAAGAATCTTCACTTACGGACGATGCCTCCCAGGAGCAGCACGAGGAAAGCCGCGAAGCCCCAAAGGAGGAAGTGTACGACAGGGAACTGGCCAAGGACGCCGACTGGGAAGATTACCTCGGTGAGTTTGCCAGCACCCCCCGCCTTTCGCAGTCGCGCGAGTTTGAACTTGCCGAAGAAATTTCGCCTCTCGAAGCCCGATATGCGGCCAAGCCCACCCTTGAGGGGCATCTTTTCTGGCAGTTGCGCCTTTCGTCGCTGACAGAAGAGCAGAAGGCCATTGGCGAGGTCATTATCGGCAACCTCTCCTCCGCCGGGTACCTGCAAGCCAGCATTGAAGAAGTGGCCGAAATGGCCCAGGTCGCGCCCGAGGCAGTGCTGCCCGTGCTTGAGAGGGTGCAGCTTTTTGATCCCATCGGCGTTGCCGCGCGCGATGCGCGCGAATGCCTGATGGTGCAGATCAAGAGCCTCAATTACGCCCGCGACCCAATCCTCGTGGAGCTGGTAGAATCGCACCTCGAAGACCTCGAGGCCAAGCGCTACAAGCCCCTGCTGCGCAAGTTCAAGCTCGATATGGAAGAGCTCAAGGAGTATCTGGATATCATCCAGAGCCTTGACCCATTGCCCGGCGCAAGTTTTGGCGGCGGCGAGCCAACCTACGTAAGCCCCGATGCCTATTTGTACAAGATGGGCGATGAATTTGTGATTTTGCTCAATGATGACGGCCTGCCCCAGTTGCAGCTTTCGGCCATGAGCCAGATGAACATTGGCGGCTCTGAGAAGGAAAAGGACTACTGCGCAGAAAAGATCCGCTCCGCCTCATGGCTTATCAAGAGCCTGTATCAGCGCCAGCGCACGCTTTATAAGGTTATGGAAAGCATTGTGCGCCACCAGCAGCCATTTTTTGAAGACGGCGTGACCAAGCTCGCGCCGCTCATTCTCAAGGATATTGCTGACGACATCAGCATGCACGAATCAACGGTGAGCCGCATTACCACCAACAAGTATGTGGCAACGCCCCACGGCATCTTTGAATTGAAGTTTTTCTTTAACAGCGGCCTTGAACTCGATGACGGAAGCCAGGTAGGCTCAGAAAGCGTCAAGGCTCTGATCAAGAAATTCATCTCTGAGGAAGATACCCGATCCCCCCTCAGCGATGAGCGTATCGGCGAAATGCTCAAGGAGCGTCTCAAGGTCAATATTGCGCGGCGCACGGTGGCAAAATACCGCACGGCGCTTGATATTCCATCTTCGTCAAGGCGCAAGGAGCATTTCTGATTCCCCGTCGAGTGGCTCAATACTTAGGAGGAACTTATGAACATCTCATTTGCTTTCAAGAACTTTGAAGCCTCCGAACATCTGAAGAAGTATGCCCGTCGCCGCATGGAAAAGCTGGGACGGTTTTTTGGCAAGGCCTCTGGCCTTGAAGTTGTCGTTGTGCTGACAGTCGACAAGTTCCGTCATCGCTGCGAAGTGACCGTTACGGGCGAAGGCCTGCACATCAACGCCACGGAGCAGACTTCGGACATGTACGCCGCCATTGACCTTGTGACAGACAAGGTTGAATCGCAGATCAAGCGCCAGGTGGCCCGCGTAAAGGCCCAGCGGCGGCACGCCCGCAATACGGATGTGGACGTGTTTACCTACAACCTCGATGCCGAAGCCGACGTGCAGCAGCCCGTTGACGGCACCGACCGCCTCGCCACCAAGCCCCTGCATCTGGATGAAGCGCTCATGCAGCTTGATTCCATCGGCAGCGAGTTTCTGGTGTTCTTTAATGCAGAAAACAACCGCATCAATGTGGTATACCGCACCAAGGTGAACGGCTATGCCCTCATTGACCCCGTGTTGTAATCGTTCATAATGAGGGGGCGGGCTGGCAACGGCTCGCCCCCGTCTCAGGCGCACCCCCTGCCGGTTGCCGCGCAATGGCCCTCACCTGGGCTTGAGCGCGGCGCGGATTTGGCAACGTCCGTCAGAAGCCTGTGGCGTACAACCCCGGCTGCAAACGGCGATCTGACCCCGAAGAGGCGAATGTCATGAAGGATTCCGCGCAGATACCCGCCACAGATTCCACCCTTGCCGCAAAGCCTGATGCCGACGCGCCCGTTCCCGGCGTGGATGTGCAGGTGTGCATTGTCACGGGCCTTTCCGGCGCTGGCAAAAGCACAGCGCTCAAGGTTTTTGAAGACATGGGCCATTTTGTGGTCGATGGGCTGCCCGTGAGCCTTGTCATGGAAATGGTGGACATGATGTCGCGCCCCTCCATGAGCCACTTCAAGGGTATTGCTCTGGGTATGGATCTGCGCCAGAGCAATTTTGTGGAAGATATCAACGATTGCCTGAGCATGCTCGCGGGCAAAAACATCCGCCCCATGCTGCTTTTTCTTGAGGCCAACAATCAGGAACTCATTCGCCGCTATGCCTCGACCCGCCGCCCGCATCCGCTGGAGCGCGAGGGCATGGGCCTTGAGGCGGCGCTGCTGGCAGAGCGCAGCAGCCTGCGCCCCCTGCGTGAAATGGCTGATCTGGTCATCGACACCTCGCGTTTCTCCATCCACGACCTGCGGCGCGCCATTCAGAAGCGCTGGAGCGGCAACAAGGGCAAGCTGCGGGCCATCAGGGTCAACGTGATTTCTTTCGGTTTCAAATATGGTGTGCCGCGTGAGGCTGATCTGGTTTTTGACCTGCGTTTTCTGGCAAATCCCTATTTTGTGGAAGAGCTGCGGCCCATGAGCGGCAAGGACAAACCCGTTGCCGACTATGTGTTCAATTCGCCCCATGCCCGCGAATATCGCGACAAGCTGGTTGATCTGCTGTTTTTTATGCTGCCGCTCATGGAGGCCGAAGGCCGCTACCGCATAACCGTGGCCGTGGGCTGTACCGGCGGCCGCCACCGCTCTGTGGCAATGGCCGAAGAAATTTTACAGGCGCTGCGGCAGGCTGATTATCCGGCTTTTCTGGAGCATCGGCACCTTGAACTTGGCTAAAAAAGCTGGCACGTTCTGTTGCGTGAGGTTGTCATGACGGACGAAAACAAGAAGACTCAGGTTGGAATCATTCTGGTTTCGCATGCCGACTATGGTTCGGCCATGCTGCGCACCGCCGAATTCATACTCGGGCAGCAGAGCGATTGCAGCTCCATCAGTGTTGACGTGGCGCACGAGGTTTCCGAAACCGTTCGCCGCCTTACGGACGCAACCCAGCGGCTCGACAAGGGCGCGGGCGTCATTATTCTTACCGATATGTTTGGCGGCACGCCCACCAATCTTGCGCTTTCGCTGCTGGCAACCCACAAGGTCGAGGTTGTTACCGGCGTGAACCTGCCCATGCTGCTCAAGGTGTTTACCTCGCGCGACAAGGAGCTTGAAGAAGTGGCCCGCATCGCTGGCGAGGCAGGCGCAAAAGGTATTGTGGTTGCGGGCAGCATGCTGCGCAACAAAGCCCGTGATAAAGCCGATAGCTAGTATGTGGTTTCGCGTGGACAATCGCCTGGTTCACGGCCAGGTCATCGAAGCCTGGTTACCCTACACAGGGGCGCGACATCTGGTGGTAGCCAACGACGAACTTGCGGACGACATAATGCGGCAGCAGATAATTGAACTGGCAGTGCCGCAGCGCGTGATGACCCACTTCATCAGCGTAAAGGAACTGGCGGCCACGCTCAATTCATGCGGTGATGACTGTTTTGTGCTGTTTGCCAATTGTCAGGATGCGCGGCGCGCCTGTGACGCGGGTATCCTCATGCAGGTGCTGAACATGGGCAACCTGCACTACGCGCCGGACAAGCTACAGGTGCTGCCCCATGTGGCCCTTTCCGCACAGGACAGGGAAGACCTGCACGTTATACAGGATCATCTTGTGCAGCTTGATTTTCGCTGCGTTCCCACAGAGACAGTTAGAGGCCCCAATGACCAACTTTTCTGATGTATTCGTTGCCGGGGTTCCCTACGCTTTTTTTTTGCCCTGGCTGGCGCTGCGCGTTCAACCTGCATCGTTGGCCTTGTAGACCGCCCCATCTGTCTGGCCCTGTTCGCGGGCTTTTTTACCGGCGACTGGTCGCTGGCACTCCCCCTTGGCATAATCATCGAACTGCTCTGGCTTGACGCGCTGGAGCTTGGCAGCGTGGTGCCGCCGTATGGCAGCCTGAGCTTTCTGCTGGTGTTCCCCCTGTGCAGACAGTTTGGGCTGGATCAGCCCGGTATGGCGCTGTTGCCGCTCATACTCTCCATGATGGCGGCCTACACGGCGAGCTGGTGTGAACAGCGCCAGCGCATCAACCTCAACCCGATGGTGGATGCCGTGGTGGCGTGGGGGAGCGGCAGCGGGGGAGTATCGCCGGGGCGCGTTATTCTGCGGGCCGGGCTGTGCCGCGCCTTGTGGCAGGCGGCGTTGTATGTTGTGTGCTTTGGGCTGATTTATCTGCTGCTGGCGGTGCTGTCGGCACATCACGCCATACCGGCCCTGCGGGCGGTGACGTGGTCTGCCCTGTATGTGGCGGCCCTGCTTGGGGCGGTGCTGTCGTTGCGCACGCGTCAGGCCTACGCTGTGCTTGTGGGCACGCTGGGCGCGCTGGCACTGCTCATTTGGGGCGGCAACTAGGGAGTGGCTGGAACTGCATAGAGGGGAAAACTGAGTAGTGGGCTGGTGGTAGAGCTGCTGCGGCTTGGCCTGCAGTTCGTCCAGATTTAGACGAAACTCGCCTCCAGCTCTGCGGGAGAGCGACAACCTCCTAAGTTGTAGGCCACAGTTGTAGGCAGCCCGCCAATTACAGACATCTGGCCCTTTTTCTCCATATGCGCGACTTGGATTTTTCCCCTGCCACCCGCGCCAGAAGTGCCCATTCAGAGGCCAGATGCTTTGCTGCCAGTGAAGCCGTAGATGCCCAGCTTGACATGACCCTAAAGAATTACTACAAAATCCGGATTGCGCTCGTAGCTCAGTTGGATAGAGCGACAACCTCCTAAGTTGTAGGCCACAGGTTCGATTCCTGTCGGGCGCACCAGCAATTTAAAAATGGTCACACGGAATTTCCGTGTGACCATTTTTAAATTGTTCTGTTGCTAGGTCATTTGCTAAGGGATGTTTGTTTGCGTACGGTGATAATACTATTTGCTCATTGCTTCACAGACTGATTGCAAAAAGGATGTGTCAGTTGACAATTATCGATACTTCCTTTCCCTTCTTCACGCACTCGTTTGATATGATCATATGAAACAGATTTTTCAGCGTCTAAATATCCATCACATACAGGGCATTTTAAAGCTGATGAAAGCGCTTTGTGAATAAAAACTTCACTTTTTGTGTTTTCACTAAATGTAAGCGTATTGTTTTTTTCAGTTCCAATAATAAGTTTTCCTTTGAGTCCAGAAGCATCAATAAGGAAGTTTTCATCAACTTGATTGGAATTTAAAAGTGTGTTGATGATAGATTCCAGCAAAGAAGCATACACATCTATACGCTTTGTACTGATGTGCTTTTGCAAAATCGAAGCAATTGTATCTTTATATTTAATAAGTATTAGTTCAAGTTGTGGTCGAATGGAGGTGAATTTTTTAAAAAATGTTTGATCATTATTAGATATTTTTTTTCCAATGAGCTTTACAGTCCCCATAAACATTGGACTAGAATGATGCCCAGACGGGCCATAAAAATAGACTGCTGGATGGAGGCCTAGGCTGCCCCCGTCGTTACCTGTGATCCTATTTGCAAGACGTATCCCTCTGTCTAGAACTTTGACGGTTTCGCTACCAGTCGAATCTTCATGCATCTCTGCTATTTTTTGGGGAATGCCAGATTGATCTCTGTTTGCGATTAATAAAAATTCGATCAGAACTTGGAGGGCCGTTCTTACCCCTTTTGACCCGCCGAGCGGAAGATCAAGAGTTTTTATCGGTCTTTTTATCTCGGGTTCAAATAAAATAATGTGTAGCTTTTTTGCGTTTTCTTCAATTTGTAGAGAGCATTCTTTAGGAAAAGCTGACCAATATTTATGTCCTTTTCCGGAACGAATAATGGCTCGTGCTGCGATTGGAATGGCGCATTTTCTGCACTTAAGCAAAAGCTCCTCTACTTCATCTAAAGGAGTTCCTTTTGTATTTATTTTGAAAAAAGAATTTTCAGCTTTATCAGCATCCCCTTTTACCCATTGGATGGGAAGCCCACGTGATGCGATTGCCGTCATCATTTTTCTTTCACTAGGATCTTCACTTTCGATTCTTTCCTCAATGTCCACCCAACTTCCAATTTTGCTATTAACAAGTTTTCTTGTGGTTTGAGCAATTTTTTTTTGTTCTTCTGATATTTCTCCACCAAAATATGCTTGAGAAAGGGGACCATCACCATAATCATCTTCTATCCAAGCCCGAAGAGCACTTAAGCGATGTCCACCATCAATAACAAATAAGGCAGAAGAAGACTTCCACAAAATTACCGATGGAATTAAGTCGCCACTAGTAAAACATTCTAGAAGTGAGACTACTTGTTGAGGATTCCAATGACTGGTTTCTCTTTGAAAATCGGGTTTTCTTAAGCGAGGTCCAATTAATGCTCCTTTTGTAAAATCTCTCAAAGAAATAGTTGATACATTGTCAAAGGAAGAGTCATCAGTTTCTTCAGATGCAAAATCAGCCCTTTTTATCATTGCATCAAGGTTTACCAAGTTTGCTCTGCTAGCCATAAATTCTTCTTCCTCGTATCATTGTGCTGTCAATTTTAATTAATATATCTTTGCACTTTTCCCTGTTCACTGCGAATACGAATCTGCTACTAACTTTTTTTACTTCTATTTTCGATATCATGGTTATAATTAATCCTCACCCCTTCTGCAACCACGCGCAGAGCTTCTGGTAGAGCAGCGACACTGAAACGGGCTTGGCGATAAAGTCGTTCATGCCAGCTTCTATGCACAGTTCGCGGTCTTCGGCAAAGGCGTTGGCAGTCATGGCGATAATGGGGATTGTGGCCCCTTGGGGAAGCAGCCGTATCTGCCGTGTGGCTTCCAGGCCGTTGATGTGCGGCATCTGCATATCCATAAGAATCAGATCATAGGTAGCGGCCTGCACCCGCTCAATGGCCTTGCCGCCGTCCTCTGCCAGATCAACGATAAAGCCCACATCTTCCAGCAGGGCCTGCGCAATCTCTCGGTTGATAGGCTCGTCTTCCACCAGCAGAATGCGCTTGCTGCCAAGCTTTTGCCGGATGGTGCGTTCCGCTTCCTCAGCGCTGACTCTGGTCGGTTCATTGACCGGGGGCGCGTCCTTACGCAGAACGGCAGTGAACCAGAACGTGCTGCCCTTGCCCTCCACGCTGGTCATTCCCGCCTTGCCGCCCATGAGTTCCGCAATCTTCTTGGTGATGGCGAGGCCAAGGCCCGTGCCGCCGTATTTGCGGCTCATGGAGTTATCCGCCTGTTCAAAAGCGCTGAAAAGGCGCGGCTGCATCTCCGGGCTGATACCGATGCCTGTGTCTTCCACCTCAAAGCGGTATGTCACAGTGGTGTCTGTCTGCGATTCCGGGCGCACTGTCACCTTAACATAGCCGTGATCCGTAAACTTGAGCGCATTGGTGGCGAGGTTGAGCAGGGCCTGCTGCAACCGGCTGTCGTCACCATAGACGGGGCAGGTCTCTGGCGCGGCATCCATAAGCAGCTCAATGCCTTTTTCCTGTGCTTTTTGCCCCAGAATGGACGTGATGTTCTCAAGCAGGGTCGGCACATGCACGGGCACGTGTTGCAGAACGAACTTTCCGGCTTCTATTTTTGATAATTCTAGAACATTGTTGATGATTTCCAGCAAATGACTGCTGGCGATCTCAATCTTTGTGAGCTTTTCCACTTGGCTGGGCGTGAGGCCTGATTTGCGCAAAATATGGATCATGCCCGTGATGGCGTTCAGGGGGGTGCGGATCTCGTGGCTCATGTTGGCGAGGAAGGCGCTCTTGGCAACGCTGCCAGCCTCTGCCGCGTTTTTGGCAATAATCAGATCCTGGGTTCGCGATTCCACCAATGCCTCCAATCGTTCGTGATGAGCCGCAAGCTCGGCCTCAACCTGCTTGCGCTCGGTGATATCCCTGACAAGCCCTATAGCAATCCACCGACCCTGCATGTTCATGGTAGACAGCGCAAGCTCGATGGCAAATTCCTGTCCATTCTTACGCAGGGCGCTCAGTTCCGCGCCAGGACCCAAAAAATCCCCCTGGCCATTGTGGCAGAAATTTTTCAGGCCCTCGGCCATTTTTTCGCGGTAGCGGGGCGGAACCAAAAATTCGTGCAAAACCCGCCCCATAACCTCATCTGCCATATAGCCAAAAATAGTCTCCGCCGCCTTGTTCCAAAAAATGATGCGCCCGGAGCAGTCCAGCAGAATCAGCGCGTCCTTGATGCTGTTTGTGGTCAGGCGGAAGCGTTCTTCATTTTCACGCAGGGTTTGCTCACGCTTCTGAATCTCTTTGCTCATTTTATTGATGGAGTTTGCCAGATCGCCAATTTCATCTTTGCCCATTGATTCAGCTCGCGCGCTGTAATCGCCTGCGGCGAGCTTTTTGGTGCTTTCTTCCAGCCGCGCCAGGCGGGCAACAACGTATTTGTTAAGCAGGACGCCAAGTGCAATCAAAAGCACAAGATAGCTAAAAAAATGTATTACAATCTGGAATATCTCTTCAGAATAATACTGGTGGCGCAGTTCTTCTGACGGTAAGAAAATGCTCAAAATTCCACGGATGTCACCAATATTGTAGTCGTAGGCGTCAGCGTAGTTTGCAGTAATGGATTGGGGGGCGTTCTCGCGGCTGCCATGACATCGCAGGCAGTACTCCTCAACCCTGATGGGGCTCGTGTAGTGATAGTAGGCAAGGCCGTTTTCTGTCACTTCGACCATTCGGCTTTTGGATTCAGGGTTGGCCTTGAACCATGCCAGGGCTTCAAGTTCGAACTGGTTTGCCATGTTGGCGGGATTGCGCGGCCTGTCAGACACATTGCTGAACCTGAGTCCGCTGGTGCTCCAGTTATGGAATTCTGTCGAGATTCTGGAAAGCGCGTGCGCAGGCAAAAATCCGATGGTGGCATCGGTTACGGGCAAGCCGCTATCAATGAACTGCTTCTGATAAACACGGCGAGTGGACATGATAATGGCGCGGAAGTCCTCTGCATCTCGCTGTAATTCTGTGCGGATGGAAGACTCAATCTCGTGATAACCAAAATAGATATCAGCACAAATGATTATGCTGATAATTGCAGCGGTAAGGCACCAAACCTTATACTTGATGCGCATAGCAGCCTCTCAATGAGTCTATGGCACGTTGTCAGTCTCAGGCCAGTGGTCTTGCGATATGCATTGTTTCTGGTAATGCGGGAAGATGAGGCAGGAAAACAGACTAAAAACAAGTTATGGCTTTGAAGATAACTTTTATTGTCTGTATGAATCAGAATTTTTATAAATATACAGTTGTATGATGATTATGTCAAAATAATACTCATATCATATGAGGTTATTTCAATATTTAAAAAATCATACATTTTATGCTGATAGATGCATGATTGTTTTTTTGCGCAAGATGTAGCTCATTTTTTATTGTTAGGTTGCTAATTAAAAGCATATTCAAGTTTGCATATGTGACGCAACAGATCATTATAGTTATTGTCCAGAGGCTTGTGCTCCGGCGGCAAGGCGCAAAAAGCGCTCAGCAAGCAGGTTGGGGGCAAGCATTACCTTGGCGGCAGCAGAGGTTTGCACGCAGCCGCTCACGTCAATAGGCTGGCTGTTGTCTGCCCTTTCAATTTCTGCTTCCAAGGCGGCGCGCAGGCGTTTAAAGGATTCTTCCACTTCCGGGTATTCATTGGTTTCGCGCCAGGGCAGGGTAAGGCTGCGCGTCCACGAATGCCCCTTGTGCGATGGGGCTTCAAGTGTGTGAAATCGGGTGGGGGTGTAGCCCTGCGCCCGCTCGAACAGGCCGGGATAGCAGTAATCCTGCCGCTCTTCATCCGGCTGCGGAATGGTTGAAACTATGCTTACAATGGGCAGGGCCAGAGCTTTTTCGTGTTCTTCAAGCCGCACGGAATATTGCAAGGTGGGCCGCAGGTAGCCGCGTTTTTTGGTGATTTTCCATTCAATATGCATAGCGACCTCGTGTGGGGATGGGGTGTTGCTGGGGTTGGTATCAATTAAGAAGCCTGATTAACGCGGTTGGGTCAGACCGTGCCCAGTGCGGCTCCGAATTCCGGTGCGGATTCCGTCAGGCATATCACCTGGCCGAATGGCGGCTGCTGCTCGTGCGGGGCGCTGCAAATCCACAGCACAGGATATTCCGGCTCGGCGGGGTAGCGGTCGCATTCCAGATCGGTGAACCAGATCAGGCAGGTGGGGGCCAGCCGCTCGTCTTCAATATGGGCGCACACAGGGCGGTAATCCGTACCGCCGCCGCCCACGGGCGCCAGGCTGGCGGGCATGTCCATACGCGTAAGCGTGAGGGTTTTCTGCACCTTGGTATCGTGAAACAGCACTGTGAGCGTGGTGTCGTAGGCCTCGAGCACGGTCGCAAGCTCTGCGCAAAACATGGCCAGCGCATGCTCGTCCACCGAGCCGGAGCAGTCCACAGCCAGCGCCACGTGGGGCAGGCGGGCCTCCCGCCGGGCAGGCAGGTAGATGTTCTGGTACAGGTAGCGGCGGTTGGGCGTTGTCCACGAATAGTCGTTTTGCGCGCACTGCTCCAAAAAACGCTGTAAAAGCGTGCGCCAATCCAGCTTGGGCCGCCACGCCCGGTCAAGCTGCC